>CAMLSA010000005.1 GCA_946482655.1 uncultured Sphingomonas sp.
GGATCAGCCGGCCCTCCTGCAACTCGCCTGCCACCGAGGCGACCATCGACACTTCGAGCGCCTCGGCCGGGGTCAGTTCGGGAAGGATGCCGGGAAGGCAGGCGGCCATCAGCGACTTGCCCGCCCCAGGGGGGCCGCTCATCAGCATGTTATGTCCGCCGGCCGCGGCGACTTCGAGCGCGCGCTTGGCGGTCTCCTGGCCCTTGACCTGCCTGAGATCGGCGAGCGCATCCGGCGGATCGGCGATGCCCGGCCGCGGCGGAATGAGCGGCGCCCCGCCCTTGAAATGGCTGATCAGCGCGAGCAGGTCCGGTGTCGCGATCACTTCGACATTCCCCGCCCAGGCGGCCTCCGATCCCTGCGCGGCGGGGCAGACAAGACCCAGATCGCGCTCCGACGCATGGAGCGCCGCCAGCAGCACGCCCGGCGACGGCGCGACCCGCCCATCGAGCCCCAGTTCGCCGACCACGACATAGGAGGCGAGCGTTTCGGCATCGATCGCGCCCATCGCGCCGAGCAGACCGAGCGCGATCGGCAGATCGTAATGCGAGCCTTCCTTGGGAAGATCGGCTGGCGACAGGTTGACGGTGATCCGCTTGGGCGGCAGGGCCAGCCCGATCGCCGACAGCGCGGCATGGACCCGCTCGCGGCTTTCGCCGACCGCCTTGTCCGGCAGGCCCACGATGAGAAATTTGGGAAGGCCCGGAGCCACCTGCACCTGGACATCGACCGCGCGTGCCTCGAGCCCGAGAAATGCCACCGTCGCGACATGCGCTACCATAGATCAGCCCCCGATGTTCTTGGCCTGTTCCTTAAGCGAGCGGATGCGGATGTCGAGCATATTGTTGGATCGGACGGACATCAGGCCGCGGGAGAGGACATATGCCGGGCTGAAAGCATGCCGAGGAGGAACAGGCACGGAACCCATCGGAAGGGAAGTTCCGATGGGTTCCTCAAGCCCCTTTGGAACCGGTCCTGGAACCGGTTCGAAGCCATAACGGTTTCGGCGGCGTTTCGTTCCGGCCTGCGACCTTTTCCAGTGCCGGCTTGGCTCGGCCAGGGGCTCCGGCGATTTGGAGGCTGCGACGCTCCGGCCATAGCGACTTGATCTTGCGGGAAATACCTACGTGCAATCCGCACCGCCCGCGCGCATCTGGCGCCCATGAGCGCACGCCCCCTCGGAAAGAAAGCCCCATCGTCACCCGACCCCATGCCCGGTGTATGGACCTTGAGATTCGGAATGTTCGGGTGCCGTGACGACGAGGCGCGAGGCGGCATCCTCCACGTCGACAAGCAACTGCTGCTGATCGGCGGCGATTCCCACTTCGTCTATCTCGGAGCGTGCCGGCTGGAGGGCAGCGAGCTGTCGGGCTGGCTCGAGATCACCCGCCACGGCCGAGACAAGGATTGCACGACCATCTTCGGCACCGTCGAGTCCGCGTATAATGTGCGGTTCACCGCCGAGGTTATCGGGGCAGGCCATTTCGAAGGCCGGCTGCTGCGCGACGGCTATCCGGACGCCCGGCTGACCATGCGAAAGGTGAAGGCCCAGACCGCGCTGGTATAACGGCGGCGCGCGGCGCGCGCCGCATGCCGATCATTCGGAGCGGGGTTCCATCGAGCCCTGGAGCGTGTCGATCCGCGGCGCCCGGCACAGATCGCGCAGCTGCTTGCGCAGGCTCGGCCCCGCCAGCCGGCTCGTCACGCCCTCATAGCCTTCCGCGTTCAGCTGCCGGGCGATCTCCGGTACATCTTTGTACCGTCCCGATCTGGCCAGATCGAAAGCCCTCTCGATCAGGGCTGGGCGATGGGTCACGATTCGATCCTCTTGCGACTTCCTCGCGCCCTTAGGACACCGCCGCTGTGGGATGACTGAATGGCATGGTTAGCTGAGGTTCAGGAAAGCCGGGGATAGTCCTCCGTCGACCCTAGTGAACACATTTCTTCAGGCAGTTGATGCAGGTTGTCGCTCTTCCGCCGCTCGGTAGGCGATCATCCCGTGGTAGCAGGAGCTGAGCCATGTCGTCCCAAGCCGAATTTCTTTACCATATTCAAAGGAGCGCGATTGCCTGGATCAGGCCCGGCGCGCGAAGCTCTTGCCGCGATTCCAGTGAATCGGGGAGCCGGTGATTGGTTGGACTCGCGTCTTGAACCGTGGCGCCTCGAGGGAAAAATGTCCAGAAGTTGAACAAGGACCGCCTGCCGCCGTGTAAAATGCACGGCTGACCCGTCCTGTTCCGGAGCGGCCTGCCCATCTCCTTCTCCAATGGTTATGTACTTACGAGCACAGAATGGAGAGGACGATGTCGAAGAGGCCGGTCTATGCGCCCCTCGATTATCATTGGCCGCTTTTCCTGCGCATCGCCTTGATAGGGTGTGCGTCGGTCGCGGGCTGGCTGGCAGCCTTCATGGTCTATCCGGGCTGATCCACCTCCGTGAGGGATAGGGGGCATTTAGAAAATCCGAGTCGGAAGCAGTCATCATTGCCGTGACCGGTTCTGTACTTGAACCAGGCTGAATTATCCCGCGATGGTTCGCTTTCCTATTTGAGCGGACAGTATAGTCGAGGTGCAGCTAATCTTCGGGTGGTTAATCCAGCTTTGGCAAAATATAGCACATAAATCTGACTATAGCCTGACGAACAAAGCCCCCAACAGCATCTGATTTTTATTCGTTTCGTCGCGGAACGGATTCGCCATTCCGGTTGTTCTGGAGCCGACTCGATCGCCATGGGTCGAGTACCAAGGATGAATTCGCCGGCCGCTCACCCCCCCCCCCCGACGCCGGCGGATTCATCCGAGAGCAAAAACGGATGCCGAGGTTCAGGTTGGAAGATGCGTTGCCGCGCGATGTGAAGATCAGGCGGATGTCGCGCGCCCGGCGGCAGTTCGACGGGCGCGGATGAATGCGGCGGGAGATCGCCTTGCTGCTTCTCTGCAACTTTGGGATCTACAAATGGGATCAGCGCCACACCACCTTCAACTCACAACGCCTTGTCCGGCGCTGCAGGCACTGCGCCATTCGGCGTTCGTCAGCTCCAGCCTCAGCTGAAATAAGCCGGCCGCCCCCGTCTGGCGCCTAACCGGCACCCATGTCGGACGATCGGCGCACAAGGGGCGTGTCCCTCCCGCGCTCGCGCCTGTCAGACCGTCGACTCCGCCGGAGTCTCCTCCGCGCAACGATGCGCAAGATGAGGAAACCGGGCGGACGATCTCGCGTTGATGCGGCGAGATTCGAGAGGGCTTGGATGAGTTTATCAGGTCAGAACATCTTGTCGGGGCTGGTGAACAAATTGGCGCGCCTCGGCAATATAGATGAGAGGGATCGCGAGGCGATCGACTCGCTGCCCGCAAGGGCCGCGCAATATCGGAGCAGCCATCACCTCGTCCGGGAAGGCGACATCCCTTCGGAATGCTGCTTGCTGATCGATGGTTATGCATGCCGGCACAAGGTCACCGGGGCGGGCGACAGGCAGATAGTGTCGTTCCACCTGCCCGGCGATCTCCTCGACATCCAGCATCTGCAGCTGGAGCGTGCCGATCACAACGTCGAAACGATCACCACTGCCGTCGTGGCATGGATTCCCGCCGAGTCGTTGAGGCAGTTGATCCATCGGCGGCCCCATGTCGGCGATGCCATCTGGCGCGATGCGTTGATCGATGCCTCAATCTTCCGAGAATGGGTGTTGAACGTCGGCCGGCGCGATGCCAAGCAGCGCATCGCCCACATGCTGTGCGAGTTCGCCGCCCGCCGTGAGGCGGCGGGGCTGGGCAGTCCCGAACGCTTCGATCTCCCCATGACCCAGGAGCACATAGCCGATGCCACCGGCCTGACGCCGATACATGTCAACCGTATGCTGCAGGCACTGGGGTCGGAGGGAGTGATCGTCAGAGACAAGCGCGCCATCCATATAGCCGATTGGCCTCGGATGCGCCGCGTTGCCGACTTCGATCCAGCTTATCTACATGCCGCGGCGTAACCTATGTCCATCACCTTCCAGGCAGTCGTCCTCGATACTTCTTTCGACAGCCAGGGTCTGCTCGTCTTCCGCGACGGGCGGCTGGTGGCAGTGGTGTCGCGCCTCGACCCGTATCACGATCAGTTCGCCGGGCATTGGCATATCGAGAAAACATTCTGCGACTGGAGCGGCCCGTTTGAAACCTATTGCGATCTCGCCACGCTCGAGCGCCGGTTGCAGGCCGTTCTGGACGGATCGGATTGCGGCAAGTCGAACGACTTGGGACTCGATTAGCTCTCGGCGGCGCGATCGCGGACCGGCCATTGCCGGCCGTGAAGGGCGATACCAAAGGACACGCCGGAGTCAGCGGCTCCCCTGATAGCGGCGAAAGGCATTGCGCAGCTCGTCGACGAAGATCGCCGGCTGCTCGAAAGCCGGGAAATGACCGCCGCGATCGAGCTCGTGCCACTGGATGATGTCAGAATAATAGGCGTCCGCCCACCGCCGGGACGGCCGGACCAACTCCCCGGGATAGACGCTGATCGCGGTCGGCAACTCGATCGGCCGTGGCACGAAGCCGCTGGCGAGGCTCTCCCAATAGAGCCGCGCCGATGAGGCGCCGGCACCTGGCAACCAGTAAAGCATGATGTTGTCGAGCATCTCGTCCATCGACAATAATGTTTCGACCGCGCCGTCATTGTCCGTCCAGAAGTGCAGCTTCTCGTAGATCCACGCCGCCTGGGCGGCCGGCGAGTCGACCAGGCCGTAACCAAGGGTCTGGGGCCGGGTGGACTGTTGCACCGCATAGCCCATGCCGGTCGTCTGCACCTCCTGGAAGTCGGCGAGCGCGGCTTGCTCCGCTTCGGTCAGATCGGCCATTTGGTCGGGACCGGGAAACGCAATGGCGAGGTTGAGGTGGATCGCGAGGCAGCCTTCCGGGCGCTTGGCGGCGATCGCGTTGGTGACCGCGGCGCCCCAGTCGCCGCCCTGCGCGACAAATCGGTCGTAGCCCAGCCGGCGGACCAACGTGATCCACGCGTCGGCGATCCGCTCGACGCCCCACCCCGTCTCTGCTGGCTTGTCGGAAAAGCCGTAGCCGGGCAGGGACGGGACGATCACGTCGAACGCGTCAGCCGGATCGCCGCCGTGCGCCGCGGGGTCGGTCAGCGGACCGATGACCTTGTGGAACTCGATCACGGAGCCCGGCCACCCATGGGTCAACAGCAAAGGCAGCGCCCCGCGGACCGGGGAGCGGACGTGGAGGAAATAAATTCCCAGCCCGTCGATGGTGGTGCGATGCTGACCCAGCCCGTTCAGCATCGCCTCACACCGCCGCCAATCATATCTGTCGCGCCAATGGTCGCAGAGCGCGCGGACTCGGTCGAGTGGGGCGCCTTGGCTCCAATCCTCCACCGCTTCCCGCTCGGGCCAGCGGGTGCGTGTCAGCCGCTGGCGCAGGTCGTCGAGTTCGGCCTGCGGAACAGCCAGCCGAAACGGTTCGATTGCATCGGACATCCCATCCCCTTCCATGAGCGCACGCCTGGGTCCAGGCGCGCGTGTCGCACCGCCGTCGCCTCGCGGTGCGAGTGACGGTCGCATATGATCGTCAGGCAATAATCCGGCCCGGCACTCCTGTCGAGGGAGGGCTGTCCGGGTTTTAATCGGATCGCCAGTGCCGGTCGTCGGGTGCTCGCCCCTCTGCGAATCGCAGTTGACGGTGGGCCGTGAGCCCGTGTAGTTAAGTCTAGGACTTAATATATAAGCAGGTCCGGGCAGGCGAGAGGGCCGATGCAACAGGGCGAGCCGAGCAGCGACGTTTTCGCGAGCGAGTATGACGTCGTCGTGGTTGGCTCCGGCGCCGGCGGTATGGTCGCGGCAATGCGCGCCGCCGACAAGGGACTGCGGGCGATCGTAGTTGAAAAGGAACTCCGCTACGGCGGCACCTCCGCTACATCCGGCGGATTCGTTTGGATACCGAACCATGGGCGCGGCGACGTCGAGGACTCGCGCGAGGCCGCTCTGACCTATCTGGCGCACGCCTGCCCTGAAAATGCCCGCCAGGACCGCATTGAGGCATTCGTCGATGGCGGCCCGGAAATGGTCCGCTACCTGGATCAGGGCGGCATCGCGCTGGATCCTGTTCCACTGCCCGACTATTTCAGCGAGGTGCCCGGCGCATCCGCGGGTCGGATGCTCAGCGCGCACGATATGGATGGCGGCGAGTTGGGGGACGCCTTCTACAAGCAGCGCGAGCAGCCCTTCGTCTTCAAGCTCTTCAACCGCTATGCGCTCAATCTGACACAGTCCTTTGCGCTTACCACGAGGCCGCGAGGATGGCAGTTCGTGGTCTTGAGACTGCTGTTCAAATATTGGTCCGACATTTCGCTGCGCCGCCGAACCAAGCGCGATCGTCGGCTGACGCTCGGCGGGGCGTTGGCAGGGCGTCTGCGCAAGGCGCTGATGGAGCGCAACGTCCCTGTGGTTCTTGGCGCCTCACTGGAGGAGCTGGTGAGCGAGAACGGCAGGATCGTCGCGGCCAGGGTCCGCCGCAACGGTCGTTCGTACGACATCGCGGCGAAGGGCGGCGTGGTACTCGCCGCCGGCGGCTTCGAGCAGAACCAGGAGATGCGCGACCGTTACTTGCCTGTTCCCACGGAGGTCCGCTGGAGCCAGACGCCGCGTGGTGGAAACATGGGCGGCGCCATCACTGCGGGACGGGCCGTCGGTGCGGCGACCGAATGGATGGGCTGCTTCTGGTGGGCGCCCAGCATGCAGTTGCCTTCGACCGAAGTCGCCAACACCGACGTCAGTCACCAGATGTGGTTCGACAACAAGCATCCCAACAGCGTCTGCGTTAATCGCCTCGGCCGCCGTTTCGTCAATGAATCCTGTTCCTACGATCGCTTCGGCCTGGCGATGATCGAGGATCAGAAGGCGACCGGCGCGAACGTTCCGTGCTGGATGGTCTTCGATGCCACGTTCCGGAAAAAATATAGCGCGGGCGGTCTCATGCCCAATGCGATCATGCCCGATCGCAAAATCCCGCAAGAATGGTGGGACAGCTACATCTATCGTGCCGACAGCATCGAAGAGCTGGCAGGCAAGATAGAGGTCGATGCCTCGGCACTCGCGGACACGGTCAAGCGGATGAACCATTACGCGGCTGCCGGTGTGGACGAGCAGTTCGGGCGTGGCGAGGCGCTATTCGATCGAGCGTTCGGCGACCAAAGCGTCAAGCCGAACCCCTGTCTCGGCCCGATCGATAAGCCCCCCTTCTATGCAATTCGTGTCGATCTGGGCGATCTGGGCAGCAAGGGCGGCCTCAAGGCCGATGTCAATGCGCGGGTTCTGAACAAGGAAGATCAGCCGATCGAGGGCCTTTATGCCATCGGCAACTGTTCGGGATCACCTTTTGCCGATGCCTATCCGGGCGGTGGATCAACGCTGGGACCCGCAATGGTCTTCGGCTTTCTTGCCGCCGACGACATCGCGGCTCGCGCCCGTGAGCACGGACTCGGGTGCGGCGCGTGCCGGTGCGAGGCGCTGACTGGACCGCAGCACAAACCCTAACCGCGATAACGATAAGGGAAGAGAATATCATGATGAAAAAGGGAATATCGCCCTATTTGGCCGCGATTTTGGCAACGTCCGTGCTCACGGGATTTCACTCCTCGGTGAACGCCCAGTCGGTGAAGGGAGGAGCGGATGATTCCGCTGAAATCATCGTAACTGCGCGTAAGCGCGACGAAACATCCATTTCGGTGCCCGTCGTGCTGACCGCTGTCGGCGGCCCCGAGCTCCGCCGCCGCGGCATCGTCAGCCTCGATAGTGTCGCCCAGATCGTGCCTGGCCTGATCATCGGCGAAGGCGGCGCGACGATCCAGGGCGGCGAGCTCAACATTCGGGGCATCGGCGGCGCCGACACCAATGTGCTCGGCGACCAGGCGGTCTCATTCAATATCGACGGCGTCCAGATCGCGCGCTCAAGTGTGCGTCGCATGGCGCAGATGGACATTCAGCAGATCGAGGTGCTGAAGGGGCCGCAGGCGCTGTTTTACGGAAAGAACAGCCCGGGCGGCATCATCACGATCCGCACCGCCGATCCAACCGACCAACTCGAAGCACGGATCATGGGCGGATATGAGTTCGTCGGGCGCGAGATCCGCGGCGAGGGGCATGTGTCGGGTCCGCTCACCGAGACGCTCGGCGCGCGCCTTGCCTTTTATGGATCGCACCTGGGCGGCTGGCTCAAGAACGACACGCCACGCAACTCCATCTTCGCTCCCAGCCGCGTCCGGGACGGACGCACCAAAGAATATGCCGGGCGTCTGACTTTAAAATATGAACCGAGCGACCAGCTCGACGCCCGCTTCAAGCTATCATACAGCAAGGCTCGCGGTGATTCTGCGAGCGCAAGCATCCAGCTGGTTGATTGTCCGCGCGGCCCGCCGCAGACCGGCGTGGTTGATAGCTGCAGGGCCGACAGCCACACTACAAACGGTGACCCGGGCCCAAATTTCAAGACAGCCGATCGCCGGTTCGCTGTGGCTAACTTCCACCGTCAGCATCAGGTGCTGGGCAGCCTCGAGCTTAATTACCATCCAACAGACGAAATGACGTTAACTTCGGTCACAGGATATTACAAGGTTAAAGCTGATGGCCAGGGTAATTTCACGCAGAGCTATTTTTCCGGTACTTATCTGGCCAGCCGACTGAATTTTGAAGCACGTGAACTGAGCCAGGAGCTTCGGGTTCAGAGCGATTATGACGGACCCGTGAATTTTACCTTGGGAGGATTTGCACAGGACATCAAGGGATCGAACTTTACACTTGTCTACTTCAACGCGAGCAATCCGGTACCGACCGCGATCTATTTCTTCAAGCAGAACACGAAAGCCTATTCGGCATTCGGGCAGTTGCGCTGGGACATTCTGAAGCAGCTCGAGCTGTCGGGAGGCGGCCGCTATTCCTACGAGAAGAAGACCCTGCCCGTTCACCAAACCGGCCGTCCCGAAGCCCAGGCCGCCGTGCCGATCGAGAAGGTCAGCTTCAACGACTTCTCGCCGGAAGTCACGCTGAGCTATCGCCCGTCGGCTACGCTGACGATGTTCGGCTCTTACAAGCGAGGCTTCCTGTCCGGCGGTTTCAATACGGGCGCCCCGCCGCCCGCCGCGACTGCCTCGCCGAACAGCCTGAAGTACAATCAGGAAACGGTAAAGGGCTTCGAAACGGGCGTCAAGGCGCTGCTGCTCGATGGGGCGCTGCGCACCAACCTGTCGGTTTATACGTACCGGATCGACGGCATGCAGCTGTCTGTCACGGTGAACAACACGATCGTCGAGTTGCGAAATGCCGGCAGCGCGCGGACCAAGGGCATCGAGTTCGATTTCAACTATCGTACTCCTCTCCCGGGTCTCTCGATTACCGGCGCGGTGGGCTATACCCGTGCCCGCTACATTCAATATATCGCCAGCTGCTATCGTGGACAGCCGAGTCCCGCCTGCGCGCCGCGTCTCAATCCCACTTCGGGACTGACCGCGCTCTCCCAGGACCTCGGCGGTGCGCAGATGGTGCGTGCTCCCGATTGGTCAGGCAATGTGGGTTTCAACCTCGAACAGCCGGTCGGCGCCGGACTGAAGATCGGTGTCAACGGCAATATGTCGTTCAGTTCGAGCTTCTTTACCGATGCGTCGAACAATCCGGGTGGACGCACGCCGAGCTATCAGTTGTTCGATGCGGCGGTTCGCGTCGGGGATGCGGACGATCAGTGGGAAGTCTCGTTGATCGGTCGAAATCTCACCAACCATTATTACTGGACGCGCAGCTCGACCACGCCGTTTACTGGCTCCAATCCGGGCCTCGATCCGGCCGCAACGATCGCCGCCGATACGTCGGCAACGGTCAACCGCGGACGTGAAGTCATGCTTCGCTTCTCGTACAGGTTCGGTGGATAGGGCGAGTCTTTTAGGCTTGGTCCACCCGCACTCGTGGGAATGGAGAACCACGACGGCATATTTCTGGGAGAGCACAAGATGATCAAGGTAGTCGGATTGTTCAGGCGTGGCGCGGGCCTGACGAAAGATCATTTCGCCAGGCGCTACGAGGCGCGCCATTCACCGCTGGCGATCGAGCTGGTGCCCTTCTTTTCGCGTTACACACGGAGCTTCGTCGACGAGGTGGTCATTCCGGACCGCGCGGTTGGCAAGCCTGCGGTGGAGTTCGACGTTGTAACGCAGCTCTGGTACGACGACATGGACGCTATCCAGCGACAGGACAATCGTCTGTCCGGCGAGGCAGGGCGCCGCATCACCGAGGACGAGGAAGAGCAGTTCGATCGGCAACGAATGCTGATGCTGACGGTGGACGAGCGGGTCACGCCGACGGCCGATCTGGCGCCTCCGCCCGAGGATATGGGCGCCACGCCGACGGTCAAGCTGATGTGCTTGTTGAGCCGAACAGCCGAAACCTCGCGCGAGGAATTCATCGACTACTACGAAAACAGGCACGCGCCGCTGGCGGTGGAACTGATCCGGCGGGGTGGCCGGCCGGTCATCGCCGGCTACGCCCGCAACTATCCTGTGCCGGGCGGGAATTTCCAGCCCGACCACATCAAGACGCCACCGCCGCCGGTCGATTTCGATGCGATCACCGAGATTTGGTTCTGGAGCACCGCCGACCGCGATGCGTTCCTGACGGCGATCGTTGACCCCGCGCTCGTCGAAGCCATGACCGACGAGGATGTACGGCCTTTCGACCATGACAAGATGCGTGTCTTCACCGTCAACGAGTTCCGGAGCGACGAGAAGGAAATTGCGGCTAGCCGGGCTGCGCTGACCGCCGCCGGCTAGGGCGATGACGGCGGAGAGGCGCCCGAATATGCCCAATATACGGCCAATCGGCCGTGCCGCCGGTCCCTCGCCTACAGACAGTGATCTTGAGAACCTTAGGTTAAGGACTAAGATCTGTACCGCGCACAACGGGGCATCGGCATCGATATGGCGTTTGAACGGCGGGCGAGAGGGAGAGCGATGGGAAGGCTTCAAGGCAAGGTCGCGATCGTCACCGGCGGCACGTCCGGTATCGGTCGCGCTACTGCCGTCCAGTTCGCGCGCGAGGGGGCAAAGATAACGATCGTCGGTCGACGGCAGTCTGAAGGTGACGACGTGGTGCAGGAAATCCGCAGGGCGGGCGGATCGGCCATATTTGTTCAAGGCAGCGTTGCCGATGTCGAGGTCTGCCGCCGGATGGTGGACGAGACGGTAGCCGCGTTCGGCAAACTGGACATCGCTTTCAACAACGCCGGCATTGCGCAAACGCCTGGACCGCTGGCCGAAGTGTCGGAAGAACAGTTCGATCAGATCATCGACATCAATTTAAAAGGTGTCTTCCTCTCGATGAAATATGAGATCCCCGCGTTGCTTCAGTCGGGCGGAGGATCGATCATAAATACATCGTCGGTCGCGGGGAAGGTGGGATCAATCCATCGGTCTGTCTATACCGCGAGCAAGCATGGCGTGATCGGCATCACCCGTACGGCCGCGCTCGAATATGCGGCTCGGGGCATCCGCGCGAACGCGCTGTGCCTTGGGCTTATCGAGACCGAGATGATGACCGAGTGGACCGATCAGCAACGTCAGGAAGTGCTTGCCTACCATCCGATTGGCCGGACCGGCTCGCTTGAGGAAATCGCGGAAACCGTGCTCTTTCTTGCATCGGCGGGGTCGGGCTTCATCACTGGAGCGGCGATCTCGGCGGACGGCGGCGTCACGGCGCAATAGCGGGATCGGTACGAAGGGGGCAAAGCTCCCTGTCAGACCGCCGACTGTTCATGATCATTGCAGGTGAACCAACGGCCGTCCTTGGCTAAGGGCGATCGGCGATTCACGGCGAACCAACCGTCGAGTCTCGGCCGGGCGCTGGAGAATGTATGAGCACGGACAAAAAGGCAGGCTTCGATACCAAGCAGCGCCTGATCGAATGCGGCGAAGAATTGTTTGCAAAGCATGGCATAGAGGGCGTACCGCTAAGACTGATAAGCCGTGAGGCGGGGCAAAAGAACAAATCTTCTGTCGAGTACCATTTCGGCAGCCGCGAGGGTCTGATCGAGGCCATTCTCGAGTACAGAGCGATCCAGTTCGAGGATCAGAGACGCGTGATGATGGAAAAATTCACGCCGCACGAAGTCGAGCATGATCTTAACTACCTTATGCACGTATTTTTGGACCCTCCCCTGCGGCTATATTACGAAAAGGGGTCGTTGGATTACCTTAAAATGACCGCCCAGTATCTGACGGTCATGCGGCCGCGGGGCGTGCGTCATCCTGTCGATCAGGTGGTGTCAACGCCTAACCTGCGACGGGCGTTGGAACTCATCTACGACCGCCTCTCATTCATGAGCTTCGGCCATTTCAGCATGCGCCTGGAATCGGTCGCCGCGATGTTCCTGACGGCGATCCTTAAAGGACATTTGCGATATCCTGATCGACAGGATCTGTTTCGCCTGATCACGGACGATGCCTTTACGATGATGATCGCTGCGCTGCGGGCGCCGGTGGATGCCGACCTGGCTTCTGCCCTGTCGAACCCGATTGCGCCTTCGGGGCCGTTCGTTCCCTGATCCGAGTCCGGCCAGCCGTTGACGATCACCGTCGTTCGCTGCCCTGCGCGCGGCCAGGCTGTGGAACGGGTTTCGTTCAGACGTGGCGACGGCGGTTCCAAGCTTCACGCCCCCTGCGCGGATTGCAGGCAGGATTCCGCCGCGCGGCGGCCGGAGAATATGCAGTCTCCCAGTGAGATGCCGCTAATATACCGGTTGGAAGGCAGGCCGATCGCCGCGCGTCCGGCTGCGTAGAGCCCCTCCACCGCGCCGCCGTCCGGCATCTTTACGGCGCCGCTACCTTCATCAACGGGCAGGCCACCCAGCGAAAAGGCCTGGATGAAGGAATAACGATTGGACACCGACATGTTGAGCGCCACGCACGCTTCATCCGGGATCGGCCTGACATATTCCGGGAGCTTTTCGAAATCAGCGTCGCGACCCGCCGCCGCAAGTTCATTGTACCGCTTCACGCTGGATATCAGCGCCGCCCCATCCACGCCGCATTTGTCCGCCAGCTTCGCCAGACTGGCGGCCTTCTTCGTCCCACCCATCAGCATGTTCAGCAACGCCGGGAAATTGTATAGTTTGAACAAGGGCCAGCCGTTGGTGAAGATTTCGCGGATGGCGCGGCGGTACGTCTTGCGGCTCAGGATCAGCCAGCTACGGGCCTCGCGCTGGGCCACGATGGCGTTGCCGAGCATTCCGATGTAAATGCCCTCGTTGACGAACCGCTGTCCATCGAGGTTGACGAGCATCCCCTCCAGCAGCGCCGCCGGCGGCGACAGGTTGCGGCCGATATACATGTTCTCCAGCAACTGCGACTGGACACCGATCGATTCGCCGAGCCGAACCGCACTGCCGTCGTCGCCGAGCGAGCCAATGCGCATGATCGACTTGTAATTGTCGCCGATCACGGGCGCGTAACGGTTGAGCATCTCGAGATTGAAAACGAAACCACCGGTGCTCAGGATTACGCCGGATCGCGCCCGGACCAGACGCGCAACGCCGTGCTTGCGCTCCAGTTCGCGTGCCACGGCATTGTTGCGTTCCGCCTTCTCTTCCTTGAACGGCGCCATCGGGTGGATTGCATCGTAAAGCTTCTGATGCTCGGCGTGCTTGGCTTCCGGCAGCTCGATGATTTCCACGCCGATCACATGTCCGTCGGCGTTGACAACCAGCCGCCGCACCCAGGCATGTGGCCGAAGGGCGACGCCGAGGCGGAGCGCGGAGTCCCGCATGGCCGCGAACATGACGTTGCCGGTGAAGCCCGTGCCTCGCGTGCGATGTCCGCGCGGAGTGGGCTTCGCGATCTTCGCGTTGGCTTCGACCTTCTCGTTGCCGGAAAAATAAAGAAACTTGCCTTCCGGCGGATAGGTCGTCTTGCCGCTGAACAGTTCGGCACCAAAGGGAACGCCATGCGACTCCAACCAGCGGATGTTCGGCCCGCTGTTCTCGCAATAGCGCCGAACCGTATCCGGGCTCACGACGTTACCCACCTCCTGTAAGAGATAGCGAGCCATTGTATCCGGATCGTCGTCGTAGCCGGCCTGGCGCTGGTATTCGGTGGCGCCTGCATAGACCACGCCGCCGCTGAACGCGCTCGCGCCGCCGCCGCCGAAGCGATCGAGCGCGATCACCGTCGCACCGCCTTCGGCAGCGTGCATCGACGCGGCGGCGCCGGCGGCGCCGAAGCCGACCACCACCACATCGGCGACGGCATCCCAGGCTTCGGCTTCGGGATCGCTGATCACCAGCGTTGTGGTCAATTGATCACCATTGTCACGTCGGGTCGCGATCATGATAACTTCTCCAGTGCATATGGATCTTCGCGTCCGAGGAGCGTTGGCGGCAAGCCAGATCGCGCCGCGTCCCAACTAGGGTGACGGGTGGCCGAATAACATGCTGTCAAACGCCTATGCCGCTCGTCCCGATGATCCTGCTCAAAGCCGGGGGCCTTCCCGCTGGATATTTCGAATCAGGCCCGGATGGTGGCGGCGTTATCGATGAGGAACTCAGCTCCGGTCACGAAGCGCGACTCATCCGATGCCAGATAAAGGATCATGTTCGCCACGTCCTTCGGCGATCCCAGGGCATCGGCCGGCAGTACACCTTCGGGAACAACCTGCTCCTGGCCGGGGCGCCCGAAGGATTCCTGCACCATGGGCGTTTCGATGACCCCCGGCAGCACCGCGTTGCACCGGATCTTGTAGCCCTTTTCCTGGCACATCACCGCGATCGATCGTGTCATCGCGCCGACAGCCCCCTTTGCTGCCGTGTAAGCGAAAAAGATGGAGTAGCCGACCCTCGCGCTCGTCGACGACATGTTGATGATCGAACCGCCACCGCTCCGATGCATCAGGGGGATGGCGTATTTACAGCCCAGAAACACGCCCTCGTTCATGATCGAATTCACCCGTCGGAACTGTTCAACCGTGGTCGCCTCGACATCGGCCAGGACCGCCACGCCCGCATTGTTGACCAAGACGTCAAGCCGCCCGAACTGGGCGGAGATCGCCTCCATGACATCTTTCCAGGCGGACTCATCTGCGACGTCCAGCCGCATCGCGACGGCCGCGTCCCCGATCCGGGTTGCCACGGCCTGTGCCGCATCGAAATTGATGTCGGCGACGATCACCGTCGCCCCTTCGCGAGCGAGCAGTTCGCAATCGGCCGCGCCCAGGCCCGATCCGCCGCCCGTAACCAGTGCCACCTTGCCAGCAACCCTCTGCATGCTCATCTCCCAATCGATTTATTGCACCGCTGCTATTGCCGTCTTAATATATTCCGGTCGTGGCGAAATCCGGATCGCTGCCGTCGTCGCCACCTATTGCCGTCCTCAACCTCCCTGTTGATCGATGGCGATTGGCGGCAAGCCGGTGCGCTCGCTATCCGACTACAAGCCGGCCGGACGGTTGGCAAGTCGGGTTGGATCGGATCTTCTAAGCGGGGGCGCCGTGCTGCGCGGCGGTCCCCGGTCAGCCGGAACAAACGCGGGTCGGCTTTCCATCGGTCAGTCCAATCTGTTCGCATGACCCGGTCAGGACTCTTGACAGCCAGCCTCCGCTCGTGAAATGCCCTCAACCGACCGGACGTTCGTTCGCGACAACTAAAGTGTGAAGGGCAGCTATCGTGGCCGAAGTGAAGTGGCGGGTGACGCTGGGCACATGGGAGGACGCCGAGGCGCTCGTGGGTAAGGAGATTTCCCGATCTCAAGGGATCGACAGTGTCAATCTGCCGGATATCCGCCGCCGACTTGAGGTGCTCACCTGGGACAGTCCGATCCACTACGATGCGGCGGTCGCCGAATCGGTGGGCTATAAGGGCGTTGTGAGCCCGGTCACCATGGTCGTCACTTGGTGTCTGCCTGCCTATTGGACGCCGGGCGATCCGAAGCCCAAGCCGAGCGATCCGGTGCTCGTGCCCTTCTATCCATTTCCCAGCATACCGGCTCCCGGCACGGCGCTCTTCGCTTCGGGTTGCAAGGTGAAATATTACCATCCGGTCTATCCCGGCGACACGATATCCTCCCGCTCCACGCTCCTCAGCGTGACCCGTAAACAGCTGAAGATCGGGGACGGAGCCTTCATGGTCGTGCGTACCGATTATTACGCCGGATCGGACGAGCCGGTCGCAACAGAGGAGATGACGGTGTTCCGCTACACCCCGAACGAGGCGACGGCGTGAGCGCGCGTCCTGCCGACGCACCGGCCGCGCCGCATGCGCTGCGGCTCAGCGATGTGGTCGTAGATCGTGTCCTCCCTGTCACGGAAGTGCCGCTCACCCTGCAGCGGCTGGTGATCGAGGCCGGCGTCAACCGGGATTTCACCCCGACACACCACGATCAGGAGCTCGCCATCCAATCGGGCGCGCCTGCGGCCTATGCGAATACGCCGATGATCATGGCGATGCTGGAGGCCGGCCTGCGGAATTGGATGGGCGTCGAGGGCAGGCTTCTCGAGCTCGATTTCCGGATGCTCAAGTTCAATCTTGCCGGATCTTTGCTCAAGGTGGGTGGTCGTGTCAGCGCAACGGGAGACGTCGATCCCGAGTTCGCGCTTGATCCCGCCGAGTGGGGCGGCGTGACGGTCGATTGCTGGATCGAGGCCGGCTATGATCGGAACGTCCAAGGGATTGCGCGCGTCGCGCTTCGGAAATAGTCGGCATGACCGCGGACAGGATCACGACCAGAGATTTGCTCGAGAGACATGCGGCGCAGTGTCCCGACGATGTCTTCGTAACCTATCCCGAAGGGGCGTGGACGTGGCGTGAGACGCTCGACTTGGGCCGATCCGTGGCGAACGGGTTGCGCTCCATCGGCGTGCGGCCTGGCGATTATGTCGCTTCCTGGCTTCCCAACGGCCCTGAGGCGCTGCTGTCGCTCATCGGCGTCAACCTGGCGGGCGCCGCGCAGGTGCCCCTCAACATCGCCTATCGCGGCCGGCCGCTGGAACATGCCCTGCGAACGTCGCGGGCGTCGGTGCTGATCGTGCACCATGAACTGGCGGAGCATCTTGCAGGATTGGTCGTGCCCGATCTGCATATGTTGGTCATCGTCGGTGGTGACGGCAAGCCATCGATTTCAAGCTACGAGCATCGGCGGTGGTCCGAACTGGAAGCGGCAGCCCCCGACGATCTGCCGGAAGAGTGCATCCGCCGTCCGTCCGACGACATGCTGGTCATCTTCACCTCGGGGACGACCGGCCCCTCGAAGGGTGTGCGCTGTTCCTACTATCATCATGACGCGATCGCCGACTGGTTCAGCGTCGGCGACCTCGGAGCGGACGATCGTGCTCTGATTCTGCTCCCTCTTTTCCATCTCGGTGGCACCGGATGGGTGTTCTGGGCGATGCGAGCTGGCGCTTCGATCGCGCTGTTGCCACGGTTCGAAACGCGACTTTTCTGGGACTCCGTGGCAACGCTTGGCGCCACGACCTGCACGATGGTTGGCGCAATGGCGAGCTTCCTGTTGCAGGAACCCGCCCGCGGCTCGGACAGCAGCACGCCTCTGCGCATCGCCCTGGCGACACCGTGGATCGGGCTCTGGCCCGAATTCTCGGAAAGATTCGGTGTGCAGCTGTGGGCGGGCTTCGGCATGAGCGAGGTCCCCGGGCCGCTCCGGGCGAATATCGGCCAGGATCTGACCGGGCTTGGCTGGGAGACGTCGCCGGAATGGGAAGTCCGGGTGGTCGACGAACATGATGCGGAACTCCCGGCGGGAGTCCCGGGGCAGATGATCGTCCGCCACCGGCGCCCGTGGGTGATCACCCACGGCTATCTGGGAATGCCCGAAGCGACCGCGGAGGCCTGGCGTAACGGCTGGTTCCACACGGGTGACGTCGTATCGCGCCGACCGGATGGTTCGTACGTCTACGTCGATCGGAACAAGGACTCGATACGCAGGCGCGGCGAGAACATCTCCTCTCTTGAGGTGGAGCTTGAGATCGTGGCGCACCCGGACGTTGTCGATGCGGCCGCCGTCGCCGTGCCGTCGGAGCAGTCCGATGAGGAGGTGATGGTATTCGTCGTGCTCAAGAAGGATGCCCGGGTCTCCGGAGAGGAACTGATCGACTTCGTCGCCTCGCGGATGCCGCACTACATGGTTCCTAGATATGTGGAATTTGTCGATGATCTGCCGCGGACGCCGACCGGGAAGGCGCGGAAGGTGGAACTGCGGCAGAGGGGGATCGGGCCGGCGACGTGGGATCGCGTCGAAGCCGGCATCCACGTGAAGGCGGAACGCTTGTCTCCTTTGTCGAGAGGGAAGAAGTCCGACGGCGCCGACCTGGGTGGACCGTCATGAGTGGCGGCGTCATCGCGGTGCTGGCGGGTCTAGGCGAAGCGCCGCCGACACCGGCTGGTTCCGGCCGGACCGCTGAAGCGCTGACGCTGACCGCGGTCGAGGCTGCCTGCAACGATGCCGGCATCGCCACCAGCCAAGTCGACGCGATCCTGAAATACAGTCACGATACGTCGATGTCGTTGCAGGCCCTTGCCGCGACGTTGCGGTGCGATGAGCTGCGATTTGGCCTTGAGATCGGCAGCGGCGGCGGCAGTGGGCCGGCCCTTCTCGACACCGCAAAGGTCCTCGTGACGTCCGGTGCCGCTTCGGCGGTATTGTGTCACCGCACCATCGTCGGGAACGACTGGGTCGCGCGTATGAACATGCCCGACGAAGTACGGCCATATTATATGGACGTCGTCAATTACCTGCGGCCGGTGGGATGGACCGGGTACCTGCACACCTTCGCCAGCATATATGCCGAGCATGCGGCGCGCTACGGGACGACCCGCGAGGCGCTGGGCCATGTCGTCGGACAGCTGCGTGCGAACGCCGCGCGGAACCCTCAGGCTGCTTGCGCTGAGCCGCTGTCGCTCGAAGATTATCTGGCGCAGGCACCGCAGATCGGACCGTTTTCGGAGCTCGATGACTTCGCGGTCGGCGATGTCGCCGCGGCGGTGATCGTCACCACCGCGGAACGCGCGCGCGAGCTCGGGCTGCGTGGCCCCGTTGCGGAGATCCTGGCGACCGCTCAGTCCCACAACGAAGAACCGATGACGTGGTTCGAAAACCGCGTGTTCGCCTCGACGGAGGAAACCACCGTCCGAAACGTGGCGGACATGCTGTACCGGAAATCCGGGCTGACGTCCGCGGATATAGATGTCGCGCACCTGTACGACTGCACGAGCTTCACATTCCTGCACAATCTCGAAGAAACGCGGATGTGCGAGCGCGGCGAGGCGGCTGCGCTCGTTGCGGAGGCGGGTTCGTTGAGCGCCACCGGGCGCTGCCCCGCGAACACCAATGGCGGTGATCTTGCCGGCGGCTACAGCCACGGATTTCGGCACATCGTCGAGGCGGCGCGCCAGGTGACCGGACGTGCGCACAATCAGGTCGTCGAGGCGGAGACGGCGATGGTGATGGGTGCGTCGGTGGGCCCCACGTCGGGGGCCATCCTGCGGCGGAGGGAAATGGCATGACGCGCGACCTCACCTGTCGGGTAGATGCCGGCACGCAGGCGCTGGCCGCCGATTTCGCAGAGCTTGGCGCCGGACCTGACGGCTGGCACGTGCAGGAGTGCGACGCCTGCTCGGGCGGCTGCTTCCCACCTCGACTCCGTTGTCCGCATTGCGGCTCGGCCGAGTTGCGGTGGGCGCCCGTGGGCGCGTCGGCGACGCTCGCCAGCGTCATTCTGGTGCGTGGCATCAATCCCCGGCACAAGCCGCAACGAGCGCTGCGGCGGCCGGAAGGCTATGCCTCCGGAATCGTGGTGCTCGATCGCTGGCCGAATGTGCGGTTCCCCGTCCTGATCGAAGGTGAGGACGCCGGCGTGGCGCAGGTCGGCATGCGCGTGGCGATTGGAACGGCAATCGTGGCGGATCGCTCCGTGCCGAGCGCGCGGCTTCAGCATGGGGATCATCCGCCCGCCTGAGGGCGCGGTAGACTTCGCCGGCTACGGAGCAGGACAACTGGACACCCCTCGGGCTGTCCACATCTTAGGAAATGAGGCAGCGGGTGGACTTCGGATATTCAGATAGAACAAGGGATCTGGTCGCACGTGTCCGCGCGTTCATGAACGAGCGCGTCATCCCGGCGGAAGCCGTCTATGAACGGCAGTTGTTTGAACAGGGCAATCCTCACCAACTGCCGGCGGTGCTCGCCGGGCTCAAGGCCGACGCACGGAAGTTGGGGTTGTGGAATCTGGCCATGACGCATGGCAACTGGGGCGCCGGGCTGACCAACCTGGAATATGCGCCCATCGCCGAGGAGATGGGCCGTTCGCTAATCGGCAACGAAACCTTCAACTGTGCGGCACCGGATACGGGCAACATGGAGCTTCTCGCGCTGTTCGGTACGCCCGAGCAGCAGAAGGAGTTTCTCGAGCCGCTCCTGTCGGGAGACGCCAAGTCGGCATTCGCCATGACCGAACCCGAGGTCGCCAGTTCGGATGCGACCAACATCCGCACCCGGATCGAGCGCGATGGCGATCATTATGTCGTGAACGGCCTGAAGTGGTTCAGTTCCGGCATTCTCGATCCGGCCTGCAAGCTGGTGATCGTGATGGGCCTGACAAATCCAGACGCCGATCCGCATCATCGGCAAAGCATGCTTCTTGTGCCACGGGAGACGCCGGGGATCGAGGTGCTCCGCGATCTGTCCTATTTCGGCTATACCGACCGTATGGGACATGGCGAGACGCTGTTCGACAATGTGCGCGTGCCCGTGGCAAATCTGCTGGGCGGCGAGGGGCAGGGCTTTGCTCTTGCGCAGGGACGGCTGGGCCCGGGCCGCATGCACTATGGCATGCGGGCGATCGGCATCGCCGAAAGGGCGCTCGAATTGATGACCCGGCGCGTGCTGACGCGACGGGCGTTTGGTGGTCTTTTGTCCGAGCGCGGCGTGATCCGGGAGTGGATCGCGCGGAGCAGGATCGAGATCGAGGAAGCGCGGCTCATGGTGCTGCGCTCCGCCTGGCTGATGGATACCGTCGGCAACCGGGCGGCGCGGATGGAGGTTGCCGCGATCAAGGTCAGCGCGATGGGGGTCGCTCACCGCGTGCTCGATCGTGCCATTCAGGCCTATGGAGGTGCGGGGGTGACGGATGATGTGCCGCTCGCCCGGCTCTATGCCCTAACCCGCGCGCTCCGCATCGCGGATGGTCCGGACGAGGTTCATCTGCGAACGATCGCAAAGCTCGAACTGGCGAAATACCGGGATCTTCCAAGCTGATGCCGTGCGCCGGTCCTCGGCCATGCCGGAATGATCTCCAGCGCCGGTCAGGTTCTTGTCCAATCAGCTCAGTCCGAAGGAGTCACCGTTATGCGCGAAGCCGTCATAGTGTCCACCGCACGCACCCCGATCGGTCGCGCCTATCGAGGCGCGTTCAACGCGACGCCCGCGCCGACGCTTGCCGCGCATGCGATCCGCGCTGCGGTGGAGCGGGCGGGCGTCGATCCAGCCGAGGTCGATGATTGCGTGATCGGTGCCGCGCTGCCGCAAGGCGGGCAGCATACGATCGGGCGCACCGCGGCCTTGCGCGCGGGATTGCCGGTGAGCGTGCCCGGCGTGACGATCGACCGGCAGTGTGCCTCCGGTCTGATGGCCGTCGCGAATGCCGCGCATCAGGTGATCTTCGATCGGATGGACGTCGTGGTGGCCGGCGGCGTGGAGTCGATTTCGCTGGTGCAGACATCCGCGCTGCGCATCGACACCGATCCTGAACTGCTCGCGATGGTGCCGGACATCTACATGCCGATGTTGCAGACGGCGGAGGTCGTGGCGAAGCGCTATGGGATCGGTCGCGAACAGCAGGACGCCTACAGCCTTCGTTCGCAGCAACTGACCGCACAGGCACAGGCCGCAGGAGCGTTCGCCGACGAGATCGTGCCCGTCACGGCAACGATGTCGGTCACCGACAAGGCGACTGGCGAGACGTCGATCAAGCAGGTCACGCTCACCAAGGACGAGGGCAACCGTGCCGATACCACCGCCGAAGGGCTTGCGGCGCTGAAGACCGTTGTCGAGGGGGGCGTCATCACAGCCGGCAACGCCAGCCAGCTTTCCGACGGCGCTTCCGCGACCGTCGTGATGGAAGCAGCGCTCGCGGCGAAACGCGGACTAAGCCCCCTTGGCCGCTATATCGGCATGGCGGTCGTGGGCACCGCGCCGGACGAGATGGGGATTGGCCCGGTGTTCGCGGTACCCCGGCTTCTCGATCGGTTCGGGTTGAAAATGGACGACATCGGCCTTTGGGAGCTCAACGAGGCGTTCGCCGTCCAGGTGCTCTATTGCAGGGACCGGCTCGGCATTCCCGACGACCGCCTCAACGTCGACGGCGGCGCGATCTCGATCGGACATCCCTACGGTATGTCGGGTGCGCGCATGGTCGGCCATGCGCTGCTGGCGGGCAAGCGGCGCGGCGCCAAGCATGTCGTCGTGACGATGTGCGTCGGCGGCGGCATGGGCGCCGCCGGGCTGTTCGAGGTTCTGTGAGCATGGCACGTGCAGGGAGCGGGCGAGGGCTATCGTCCAAACTTCGACCGACCGGGCGGGCAGCGGCGCTTTTTGTTTCCAGCTGTTCAAACAGCACGCGTGGAAATTTTTAATAGAGTTTGAAATAATTATGGAAAAACAGCAACATATGCCGAAAATAAGATTTGATCTGCACTTCAACGCACCGACTTCCGTTCTGCTTGCAGTCCGACCAGTCGGGTGATACGGAATCTGATATGACCTTTGCAAATCTCTCCATCTCGACGCGCGATCGTGTGGCGACGGTGACGGTGCGGCGGCCCCCCGTGAACGCGATCGATCTGCCGACATACGCTCAGATCAAGCTCGCCTTCTCGACAATTCGCGATCTCGCGCCTGACGCCTTGGTGGTGATCTTGACGGGCGAGGGCAAGCATTTTTGTGGTGGTAACGATCTCCACGAGTTCGCGACCATGACGCCGGACAATACGCCGGTACGGATGCTGCAGATTCGGGAAGCCTTCCTGGCGATCTATGACTGCGCGCTTCCGGTCATCGCAGCGGTGCGGGGTGTGGCGGCGGGCACGGGCGTCGCCTTGGCGGGTTCCTGTGACATGGTCATCGCCGGGGAGAGCGCCAGGTTCAGCCTTCCGGAGATTCAGGTCGGGGCGATGGGTGGTGCCAAGCATCTCTCGCGGCTCGCGCCACAGGGGGTCGTGCGCCGCATGCATCTTACGGCAGACATGCTTACGGCGGCAGAGCTCATGCCGTATGGCGGGATCGTCAAGGTTGTTCCGGATGAGGCGCTGTTGGATGAGGCGCATGCGCTTGCGGCCAGGGTTACCCGGCACAGCCCTGTCGCGATCCGGATCGCGAAGCGAAGTCTCAACCAGATCGAATATATGGACCTGCGTTCGGGCTACCAGTTCGAACAGGGCCTTACCGCGGAACTATCGGGCTATAGCGATTCGAAGGAGGCGATCGCGGCGTTTTTCGAGAAACGGGCGCCTCGGTACACGGGTCGCTGAGCGATGGCGACCGAAGCCAACTTGGCCCCCGATCTGGACCAATACAGGTCCACAGTGCGATCGTGGTTGGGACGGGCCAAAATTCCGGCTGTCCCTCTGGACCTGGACGAGCGGGTCGAGGTGCTGAAGGTGTGGCAGGCCGAACTCTATGCGGCCGGATGGGTCGGGATATCCTGGTCCCGCGAGTCCGGCGGTCAGGGCCTGACCGCCTTGCACCAGCTGGTCTTTTCGGAGGAGCTTGCCCGAGCGGGTGCGCCCATGCCGATCGGGCTTATCGGCCTCGACGTGGTTGGGCCGTCGATCGACTCCTATGGGACGGAGGAGCAGCGGCGGACGTTGCTGCCGCCTCTTCTGTCCGGCGAGGAATTGTGGTGCCAAGGCTTTTCCGAGCCGTCCGCCGGCTCGGATCTGGCGTCGCTGCGCACGGTAGCCCGCATCGAGGGCGACAACTTCATCATCAATGGCCAAAAGGTCTGGACATCCTTCGCGCACAAGGCGCGGTGGTGCGCCCTGCTGGCCCGCACCGACAACCAGGCGGCAAAGCACCGCGGCATCAGCTACATCGTGGTCGACATGAAGTCGCCGGGTGTCACGGTTCGTCCGCTAGTGCAGATGACCGGCGACAGCGAATTCTGCGAAGTCTTCTTCGACGATGTCGTGGTGCCGAGAAGCAATCTCGTGGGTGAGCTGAACGAAGGGTGGAAGATCGCCCAGGACACTTTGAGCCATGAGCGAGGATCGTACACGCTGCGCCGCATGGTTGAGTACGACGTCGCGGTCGAGGAGGCGATCAAGGAAGTTCGCGCGTATACCGACGCCGGGGGGCGGCTGCCGGCGCGCACGGCGGAACAGCTGGGCAAGGCCTATGTCGCGGTACGCGGCCTGGAGGCGCTCACCCGCAAGACGATGCAGCGCAAGCTCCGTCACGAGATCCCCAGCCCGTTCGATTCGATCGACAAACTGAGCCTGAACGAAACCGAGCAGCGCATATTCGCCGCCATCAGCGATCTCCTCGGGCCATTCAGGACGGTCGGGGCGGGCCGGGACGGTGCCGGCCTCGACAGCGCGCGCTGGGTCAAGGAACATTACTACTCTCGCGCCGCCTCGATCTACGGCGGGACTTCGCAGGTTCAGAAGAACATCATTGCCGATCGGATGCTGGAGCTGCCCCGTGGATGATTCAGGCGAAGAGCTCCTGAAGGGCGTCCGCGCCTTCCTGGCACGGCGATACGACGATCAGACCCGGCTGGCCATCCTCGAGGGGCGGGACAACGGATCATCGTTGGTCGCCATGGCAGCCGAGGAAGGCTGGTTCTATCTGGCGGTTCCCGAAGTGGCGGACGGGATGGGGATCGATCCTGCCGACCTCGTCCCGAGCTTCAGGGCGTTCGGCGAGCAACTGCTCGTGGGGCCGTATTTTGAACACATGGTGCTGCCGGCGCTCTTGATCGCGGGCGTTGCCCTCGATGCGGATCAACTCACGCGGTTGGGACGGGTCACGCGCGGCGATGCCCGGCTCGCCTTCGTCGATCCGGCGGCGAGCCTTGATTGGCAACTCGGTGCCGTCGCCATCGAGAACGGCGAACTTGCCGGCTCGGTCGCCTTGGTGCGCTTCGCCAGGGGGAGCACGGAGCTTTTGGTGGCCGCTCAGGACGAGACCGGGCGAAGCCAGCTGGCCTTGGTCGATGCGCTGGCAGCCGGCGTGGATATGACGGATCTGCCGAGCGCCGATCCGGGGACCACCATCGCCCGGATTCGCTTCGACCGTGTCGCGGTTGCCAAGGGCGACATTCTTGCTGAAGGCGCGGACGCCGACCGCCTCCTAGTGAAAATCCGGGCCTGGACGCGTATAGCGGCGGCGGCCGAACTGACTGGGATCGCCCGTCGTGCGTTGGATCTTTCGCTGTCCTACATCGTCGAGCGCGAGCAGTTCGGCAAGCCCATCGCAACGTTTCAGGCGGTCCGTCACCTCGCTGCGTCGGCGGCCCAGCGGGTTGTCCAGCTCGAATGCCTGGCGGAGGCGGTTGCGCTGGACGCACCGAACCGGTCCGACGCGGATCTGGAACTCGCCGCGATGTCGTACAAGGCCGCGGCTGCCGAACTCGCCCGGAGCGTGGTCGAGGACTCGATCCAGATGCATGGCGGGATCGGGTTCACCTACGAATATGAGCTCCAGTGGCATTATAAGCGCGCCTTGGCCCTGCGCAGCTGGTACGGCGATGAAACGGAGCTATACAGCGCGATCGGCAGGATCCGACTTGCAGAGCCGGCATGACCGATCACCTCGCGGAAGGACGGTAGTGCCGACCGATACCGACGATCATGATCTCGACCTCACGCGCGACGAGCTCGGCCGCTTGGAGCCGTGGCTGAGTGATCGCCTTGGCGCTTCGGTCCGGATCGCGTCGGCGCGTCTGATATCGGGCGGGCGGTCCAACCTTACCTATGCGCTGACCACGAGTGCCGGCAATTTCGCGCTGCGGCGCCCGCCGCGCGGGGATGTGGCGGCTACCGCTCATGACGTGGCGCGCGAACATCTGATCATGTCGGCGTTGAATTCGTCCGATGTCCCGGTCCCCGCGATGATCGGCCTGGGCGATGACCCGGCCCTTATCGGGGCATCCTTCTATGTGGCGGAGTTCGTGGCCGGAACGGTCGTGCGTAGCGCGCCGGACGCGGCACGGTTGCCGCTCACGCTCCGCGGCGCGGTTCGCGATCATCTGGTCGACACGCTTGCCGCGATACACAGGGTCGATCTCCATGCGACCGGCCTGGCGAGCTTGGCACGCAAGGGCAATTACCTGGAGCGGCAGTTGCGCCGCTGGCGCAAGCAGCACGATCTAGTCGCAAGACCTTTCGGATCGATCGAGGATGTGCATCGCCTGCTGGAGGCGGACGTACCCGACGGTGGCGCGCCGGCGCTGGTCCACGGCGACTACCGGCTGGACAACGTCCTGCTAGACAATACGGGTGGGGTCGCCGCGGTGCTTGACTGGGAGCTGGCGACGATCGGCGATCCCATCGCGGACGTGGCGGGATTGTATGTAACCTGGTCGGGCCCGGCCGCCGACGTGCTCAACGCGGCGGGCGGCCCCACCACGGCAGCCGGCTTCGGCAGCGCGGACGAGGTGTTGGTGCGCTATGAGGCGGTCCAGCAAAGGCGCCTCGAGCATTTCGAATATTATGTGGCATTCGCCTATTGGCGACTAGCCTGCATTTTGGAAGGTGTCATCGATCGCTATGATCGGGGTTTGGTCGCCGGCGATCGAAGTAGCATCGAGGGCTATCCGGAGTTCATCGGGACGTTTTCCGCGCTCGCTGCCCGGTGGTTGGGAAAGCGGAGCCTATGAGCCACAGGTTCGAGGGCCGCGCCGCCATCGTCACCGGCGGATCGAAGGGCATCGGGCTCGCGACGGCGCGGCGTCTGGCACGCGGCGGCGCCCATGTGATGATCATGTCGCGCCGGCCGGAAAACCTGCGGACTGCCGTTGCGTCGATGCCGGATCTGGATGTCGCCTGGATCGCCGGCAACGCTGGCGATCCCGCCGACATCGCCAAATGCATCGCGGCGTGTGTCGACAGGTTCGGTGCCGTCGACATCCTGGTCAATAACGCCGCGACCAACCCCTATTTCGGGGACATCGCCAGCCTGGATCTCGATCGAGCGCTCAAGACGGTCTCGGTGAACCTGGTCGCTCCGCTGCTGTGGGCTCAGCAGGTCGCGAACGCGGGCATGCGCGAGCGTTCGGGAACGATCGTCAACATCTCCTCGATCGGTGGCATGTCGGTGGAGCCCGCCATTGGCTGGTACAATACGACCAAGGCCGCGCTCATTCATCTGACGCGACAGCTCGCGTTCGAGTTCGCCCCGCGGATACGGGTCAACGCCGTCGCCCCCGGCCTTATCCGGACCGAGCTGGCCCGGGCGCTCTGGGAGAAGGACGGCGATGCCTGGGCGGAGAAGCTTCCGCTCGGCCGGCTTGGAGAGCCGGAGGACGTCGCTAACGCTGTGGCCTTCCTCGTCAGCGACGAGGCGGGCTGGATGACTGGACAGACGCTGGTCGTCGATGGCGGCGCGCTGACACTGCCGCCCGTCTCACTCTGACTGACGCGCGGGCTCCGCTGCCACGATGGACTCTTTGGAGGCGTCGGCGTCAAAGCCGCGGAGCGCCGCCACGCTGAGCTCGGCGAACTGACGGGCGATATCCTCGGCGTTCGCGCCGGCCCCGGGGCGGTACCAGCGAACGACATGGTTCGCCCCACCCATCAGCCACAAGACGGCCAATTTGGCGTTGATGCCTGTCGGCACTTCCTTGCGGCGCTGCGCCTCCTCGACAAGCGCCTGAAGTGAGCGGTCATATTCCGTCAGCTTCTCGCGGATCGGCGCCTGCCGTTCGGGATGGAGCATGCGGAAGTCGGCCTGGAAGACCAATGCCTCGGCGCCGTAATTGATGTTGAAGAGGACGTGCGTGTAGATGATCGCGCGCACCATCTTAAGCGCGGAGTCTTCAGGCGGGATGTTGTCGAGCAGGTCGACCAGCCGCTTATGGGAGCGAAGGATAATCGCTTCCAGAAGATCTTCCTTAGACGCCATGTAGTGGTAGAGCGAGGGCTTCTTCAGACCTGCCGCGACCGCGATATCATTTACGGTCGCCCGTTCGTAACCGAGAGTAGCGAAAACCCGAAGAGCTGAGTCCAGAACGTTGCCCTCCCGTTCGGAGTTCGAGAACTTGCTTGAAGCCATTCCACACCCTGTCTGTTTCTGGTACGGCATCTACGCGAGCGAATGGCGAGTGGCCATGGCATGCGATCGATCCTGCAGTTCCTCTAGGCTGTAGTACAGCGGTAATCTACCGTCCAGACGGCGCCGGGCGCAGCGGCCGAAATGGTGCTTCGGAACCCGCGCGGATCTTCAGCGCCGCCGCTGTAGAGGGACATCGATTGGCAGCATCGACCGCAAGCTCGACCCATCCGTCAGGCTGCCGCTCGAACCTGTTCCACGGAGAGGCCGTTCTTGACGAACACGCCACCCTTCATGACGGCCAGGATGTTCGCCTCGGGATCCGTAAATCCCTTGAATCCATCCCTCAACGGATCGAAATCGAGCACGAGTAGATCGGCGAGCCTGCCCGGGGCGATCGCGCCCGTTTCCCCGTTGAAGAAACGGGCGCCGTTCGACGTGACTATCTCGATCAGTGCCTCCGGGTCGAAGTTCAACTCGTCGATGAACATGTTCATCTCGCTGCCCCAGAAGTCTGGCAGGAATCCGTGGACCGGCCCGTAATCATCGCCGATGAGCATCTTGACCCCGGCCTTTTGCGCTCGCTGAAGGATGTGCGCCATCGTCGTGATGTAGGCCTCGTCCTTGGGATAATATGTCAGCAGGGTCAGCAGAGGCCTCGTCTTGTCCCATCGGATCGCCATCATCGTCAAACCGATGGTCGGGCAATAATAGGTGCCGTGCTTGACCATCGCGTCGATGCATTCATCGTCCAGGTGATCCGCATGGTCGATGAGGTCGACGCCAGCCCTGACGCACTCCAGGATCTGATCCTTGTAGTTCACATGGGCACGGATCAGCGCGCCACGTTCGTGGGCGGCGTCCACACAAGCCTGCAATTCCTCCTTGCTCAGATTGCGCATGCCGCTGGTGTCGGGGAAGCCGTGCCCCCCCGACGGCATGATCTTCATCATCCGCACTCCACGATGCGCCTGCATCCGGATGTAGCGGCGGAACTCGTCAGGACCGGTGCACTGGCCCTGCTCCAGCCCCATGTTCCTTACCCCGATCCACCAGGGCGCCGCGTAGGCGTGGGCGCCGGTGGCGATGATGTGTGGGCTGGCGGGCAGGATGCGCGGGCCTTCGCAAACGCCCTCCGCCATCGCCATGTCCAGGCAGACATCAATATCATAGGCGCATGCGGAGCCGACCGCGGAGGTAAAGCCCGCATGGAGAGCGATTTTCATGTTCTTGATCGCATAGGCCATCGCGAGCCCCGGGGGTGCTTCTGAGCCTTGGTTGAACCATGGCATCGTGGTGATCCGGTCATACTCGGCATGGAAATGGCCGATGCACATCCCGGGCATCACCGTCTTTCCCTTCAGATCGATGACCGTGTCGTTCGTGCCGATCTCGTCTCGCTCCTGGATCACGGCCGCTATGCGGTCGCCTTCGATCACGATGGTCGCGTTTTGCCTGCGTCCGCCAAGGCCATCGATCACGTTGGCGTGCGTCATCAGTGTGCGCTTCACAACCCATCTCCTAACGGTGGCCCCGCTGCCGTGCCGAAGGGGGCCTAGAGGTCCTGCTCGCTCCCTGATCCGCAAGAGGATTGGCCTCTTCGAGCGAACGTCCGGTTGGTCGGCAACATTTCATCCCGCGTGATTCCTGTCAAGCGATCGGTGACCTATGCCGGGGCGACCTGCCGTGTCGAGCCGGAGTCGCGGGCGAGTGAAAGAACAGCACGAGGTGGTGCTGGCCGTCGTCATGGCGCGTCACCATGCCGCTTGTCAGATCATAGCAGACATGTCGCCGGCCATCGTCGGCCGAGTTTGGCGATTGAGCGCTTGACAAGGCCCCGACCCTCATGGAAGGTTGTCGACCAACCGGACGTTCGGTAAGACGCGGGCGCCGCTTGCATTGGGAGACGCGTGCGAACGCGCCGACACGTGATCGATGGGTTGGGCGAGCGAAAGCCGGGAAATCGATGCTCGACGGCCCATTTGAAACCGCAAGTTACAGGGAGGGGATAACTCATGAGCTCTGCAGCAACTCGTCTTGTTCGGAGTACAGCGTTTGCCGCTTTGGTTCTCGCCTCACCGGCTTATGCGCAGGTGGCGGCCGAAAGCTCCGCTTCCAGCAATCAGCTGGACGAAATCGTCGTCACAGCGCAGAAGCGGTCGGAAAATCTCCAGTTGGTGCCGGTCTCGGTCTCGGCATTCACCGGTGCCTCGCTCGAGGCGCGCGGCGTCACTTCGGTGCTCGATATTGCCGGTCTCACCCCCAGCCTTTCCCTTCCGGTGAACAACGGCGTCGTGCTTCCCTTTCTTCGCGGCATCGGCAATTCGGCCAATGCCCCTGGAAACGAAGGCAGCGTCGCCGTCTATGTCGACGGGGTTTACTTCACGCGCCTCTCCTCGGGCTTCTTCTCGCTGAACAATATCGAACGGGTCGAGGTGCTTAAGGGCCCGCAAGGCACCTTGTTCGGCCGCAATTCCAGCGGCGGCGTCATTCAGATCATCACCTCGGATCCTTCGCATGATTTCCACGCCAAGGGTCGTTTCGGCTACGGCAATTATGATACGCTTCAGGGTGACTTCTACGCCACGACGGGCCTCGGCGAGAGTGCGGCGATGGACATCTCGGTGGCGGGGCGCAAGCAGGGCGACGGCTACGGCACAAACCTCTCGACCGGCAATCGCACCGCCTATCACGACGATCTCACCGTTCGCAGCAAGCTGCTGATCGAGCCGGGCGAGGACACCAGGCTGACGCTCAGCGGATTCTACGCCTACTCGAAATCCAACGGTCAGGGGAGCTTCGTGCCGGGCACGTCGCAGGGTTTCCAATCTCCGCCCTTCGTCATGGCGACGCCGACATCCTTTTATGACCAGAACATGGATTTCGATGCCTTCTCGCGCCAGAAGTCCTGGGGCGGCTCGCTCAAGATCGAGCAGGGGCTTGGCTTCGCCGACTTCACGAGCATAACGGCCTATATGCGCGAGAAGGAGCTCCAGCGCTTCGACATCGACTATGGGCCGCGGCCGGACGTTTTCGCCGAGTTCCCGGTGGATGTGAAGCAGTTCACGCAGGAATTCCAGCTGACCAATGCGGCTGGAAGCGATCTCCAGTGGATCCTGGGACTTTTCTACTACAACACGCGAACGGCGGTCGTTTCGCTGACCTTCGAGGGCAACCAGTTCTTCCCGGGCGACGTGCTGAACGACAATGTGGTCAACCGGCTCGATCTCGTCGGCCGCCAGCACGCCAAATCCTACGCGGGATATGCCCAGGCGACGTACGAGATATTGCCCCGGCTGAAGCTCACCGGCGGCCTGCGCTATACCAAGGACAAGGTGAGCGGCGCCGGATCGACGACGATTACCCTGGCTAATGTCGTAGCTGTCGACGCGGCTTCGCCGCCGGGCCGGTTCAGCACGGAGAAAGTGACGTTCCGCCTAGCCGCCGACTATGAAGTCGCCGACGATGTGCTTGCCTATGGGTCGTTCAGTCGCGGCTATAAGTCGGGGGTGTTCAACCTCCTCGGCTTCGATCCCAACGCCGCGAAGCCCGAGGTGGTCGATGCGTATGAAGTAGGTCTGAAGAGCGAGTTTTTCGATCGCCGTCTGCGCCTCAACCTGGCCGGCTTCTGGTACGATGTGAGCAATCCGCAGGTGCAGCTACTGGTGAACAACGCAACGAAGCTGTCCAATGCCCAGTCTTCGCGGGTCAAGGGCTTCGAACTCGAGGGTTCGGTGCGCGCGGCGCCAGGGCTGACGATCGACTTCGGCGCTGTCGTGCTCGATTCCGAGTATCGCAAGTATCTTGGTGCTCCGAACGCCTTGGTGAATCCGCTCCCGCCGTTCGGCTCCATCAACCCGTTCGGTAGCATCGACGCATCCGGCAACCGTACGCCGCTCGGCGCGAAGTTCACGGCGCATCTGGGGGCCCAATACGGCTTCGAGACATCGATCGGGCGCTGGAACTTGGCGGCAGATTATAATTACACCACCAAATATTTCTTCGAGCCTGACAATTTCCTGCGCCAGGGCGCCTATCATACGATCAATGCTCAGATAACCTACCGGCCGAACGACACGCTCAGCCTGTCGGTCTGGGGCAAGAACCTCGCCGACGAGAAGATCATCTCCTTTGCCGCATCGCAGGCCGGTGCGGCTGGCTATCCGTTCGTGGCGGGGTCGCCGCTCACCTGGGGCGTGACGGCCGGTTTCAACTTCTAGACCGCCGGAGCCGGAAAGCCGGGAAATGCCGAAGAAGAGGCGAAAGTCGGAATGGCGCCCCGCGCCGCCCCAGGGGATCGGGCGATCCCGCGCAGTTCCGGCTTTCGCCTTGCGGCCGTATACGGGCGAGGCTGGCCCGATGCCGCGACGCGATTTGGGCAGGCAAAGAAATCCCGGCCCTGAGGAGATACAGCGATGAATGCCTCGACCATCTCGACATCCGAGCCGATCAGCTTCGGCTGCCCTGCCTATCAGAAGGACGACCGCTTCCGCGCCTATGACGTGCTGCGGGAGCAGGCGCCGGTCTATCAGGACCCCGTGACGGGAAACTACATACTGACCCGTTATGCCGACCTCCGTTCAGTGCTGATCAACCACAAGATTTTTTCCAACGACTGTGGGATGATCAGCCGTCGCGAGTCTCCGGTGCGCCAGATCGTCGACCAGATATACTTGGCCAAGGGGCCGCTCCCCGGCCGCAATCTGCAGACCTATGATCCGCCCGAGCACAGGGTCCATCGCGCGCCCGTCGATCGTGCGTTCGATCATTGGAACGTCATGTCGCTGCGTGACCATATTCTGGAACAGGCCAATCTCTTCATCGATCCTCTGGCCGATGCCGGTACGATGGAATTCGTCGGCGACTTCGCCATCAGGTTTCCGCTACGCGTGTTCTCCGATCAGCTCGGGATTGCGCATGAGGACGCCGGAAAGCTAAAATTGTGGGCCGACACCGCGATCGAGGAGATCGACCCAAGTCTTTCGCCCGAGCGTGAGATCGAGATCGCCCATGTTCTTGCCGGCATGTACGAATATTTTCAGCACGCTCTGGCCGAAGCCCGGGCGAAACCCGACGACCGGTTGATCAGCAAGCTCGTGCAGATGAACGGGCCGGACGGGCAACCGCTCGCTCTGGCGGAGCTGCTCGAGATTCTTCGCGCGCTCGTTGTCGCGGCTGGCGATACGACGACCTATGCGCTGGCAGGCGGCATGAGGCTGCTCGTCGAAGCGCCCGAGCTGGTCGATATCATCCGCAACGACGAGAACAAGCTGAACGCTTTCGTCGAAGAGGCCTTGCGCATCACTTCGCCCGTACAGACACTGTTTCGTCGCGCGCGGCAGGATGCGATCGTTGCCGGGATCAAGATTCCCAAGGGCGCCCTCATCGAGGCACGCTACGGAGCCGCCAATCTGGACCCCGCCGTCTTCGAATGTCCGATGAAGGTCGATCTGGAACGGGATAATGGCCGTAGCCACATCGCGTTCGGCGCGGGCGTGCACAGCTGTCTCGGCATGTTGTTGGCGCGAACCGAGATGCAGATCGGCTTCAAGGCCCTGGTCGATCGCCTCGACAACTTCCGGGCGGCGCGCGGTGAAGACAGCTTCATATTGTCGCCTTCCTACATCGCGAACGGCCCGATAGAAGCTTATATCGACTTCGAGAAACGCTCGGGCCGACCGATGCTCGGTGGTTGAGGATTACGATCGGCGGATTGCCGGATCATCGGGTCCTCAGGTGATGAGCGCAGGCCTGCGGACGGTCCATGGCGGTGGTGGCTCGGAGACATGCCACCCGCCTCCCGTCCGCGCGCGAGGCTGTGGGAGCATTTGATCATGCAGTTCGATTCTGCGTCATGGGCCAACGCGCCGGCAGACACTCCGCTTGAGGCATTGAGTCGGGCGGTTCGGTCGATCCCCGACGACATCTTCCTCGACTTCACGGGTTCGACCTTCACCTATGCCGAGGTTGATCGGCTATCGACTCGCATGGCACATGCCTTTGCGGATCTCGGCGTCACCGCCGGCCAGACGGTGCTGACGATGCTGGAAAGCGGTATCGACGCGGTGACCTGTTGGTTCGGGGTCAACAAGCTCGGCGCGATCTGGGTGCCGGTAAACACCGCCTATCGCCGCGCGTTCCTGCGCCATCAGGTCACCGACTCGGGCGCGCAGATCCTCGTCTGCGAACAGCATTATCTTGCCGCCTTGCTCGAGATCGCGGACGATCTGCCGGATGTGAAGCTGATCCTCTGCCGCGGCGAAGACGCGCTCGACCAGCTGTCGCCCGTTCCGCTTGCACGGCTAGACGACCATCGCGGAACCAGCGATGAGCCGTTGGACCGGCAGGTCCTTCCGACCGACATAGCCTGCCTGATCTACACGTCGGGAACGACGGGCCCGTCGAAGGGCTGCATGATCAGCCACAATTATCTCTGCCAGACCGGTCGACAGGGCAATGAGGGCATGCCCCTTCGTCCCGGCGAAACGATGTGGACGTGTCTGCCGATGTTCCACATCAGCACGATCGGCTACGTCATCGTCGCGGCGATGATGGCTCGGGCTCGTGCCTCGATTGCTCCGAATTTCTCGGTGTCGGGCTTCTGGATCGAAATAGAGCGCTCAGGCGCTACCATGGCGCAGTTGATGGCGTCGATCTTTCCGCTGCTCGCCCAGGCGCCAGACAATGACGCCATGAAACGCTGTTTCGGCCAGTTGCGGGCGGTATCTGGCGTGCCGATCACGCCGGAGTTACGCCAGATCTGGCACGAACGATTCGGCGTAAAGTATCTCAACAGTTATAGCTACGGGCAGACCGAAGCCTCGAAACTGGCCCATCATCGTTTCGGTGAACCAACTCCCCCTGAATATTCCGCCGGCAAGGTCTGTGACGATTTCGACATCATGATCGTCGATGACGATGGCCGCCCCCTGCCGCCGAACACGCCCGGCGAAATCTGGGCGCGCCCGCGCAAGCCGAACATCATGTTCGCGGGCTATTGGCGCCGGCCGGCCGAGACGGCGCACGTTTGGCATGATCTATGGATGCACACCGGCGACATCGCAAAGGTCGACGAGCAGGGCTATCTCTATTTCATCGACAGGAAGAAGGACTATGTCCGCAGCCGTGGCGAGAATATCTCGAGCTTCGAGGTCGAGCGTACGTTCATGCAGCATCCGGCGGTGAGTGAGGTCGCCTTTCATTCGATCCGTCGCGGGGCGGGCGAGGAGGAGGATCTCAAGGTGACGCTCGTGCTGCGGGAAGGCTGCACGATCGAGCACGCCGATCTTTGCCGCTGGGCAATCGACAACCTGCCCCATTTCGCGGTGCCCCGTTTCATCGAATATCGCAATTCGCTTCCGAAAACCCCTACCGGCCGGATCCAGAAGTTCCAGCTGCGCGACGAGGGCTGCACGAGCGAAACGTGGGACTCGATAGAGGCCGGCATCGTGGTGGTCAGACACAAAAGATAATCGACGAATCGCGATCCCGCTCCACGCCGGACCAGCTTGCCAACCGTCCGGTCGGGTGATACGTTTCGACGGAGTGCTCTGAAGCGGATTCAACGCGGCTGGAGAGGGTCGAGGAGTGGCGAAATGAATGTGTCGGTGAGCGATTCGTGGAAGGACTGGACACGGAGAGCCGATCAGAGCGTCCGGGCGGGAATGAGCTACCCGGAGGCCGTCGCAGGCGACCGCGTCGCGCCACCCGCCGACCTTCTGCAGGCATCGCCTCAGATCCTGACACGGTCGATCGACCGCGAGCGCTACGTCAGCGCGGCATTTCATCGTCGCGAGCTGGAAGGGCTGTGGCCCCATGTCTGGCAATTCGCCTGTCGCGAGGAGGAATTGCCTGAATCCGGCGACATCGTCGTTTACGAGATCGCGAATAAATCCTTCCTGATCGTGCGCGGCAATGATGGCCGGATCCGGGCGTTCAGAAACACTTGCCTCCATCGTGGGACCAAGCTCTGCACCGGCGACACGAGCGTTCCGCAATTGCGATGCCCCTTCCACGGCTTCACCTGGAGCCTGGAGGGCGAATTGATCGACGTTCCCAGCCGATGGGATTTCCCGGACCTCGATGACGAGGCGGCGCGCCTTCGTGAAGTCCGCGCCGACGCATGGGGCGGGTTCGTCTTCATCAACGAGGATCGAACGGCACCCGGTCTGCTCGAGTATATCGAGGTAATTCCACAGCATTTCAGCGGATTCATGGATTATAAGGACAAGTATATTGCCGCGCGGTTCCGCAAAATCCTTCCGTGTAACTGGAAGCTTGGCATCGAGGCGTTCATCGAGGGATATCATTCTCTGGAGACGCATCCCCAGGTCACTCCATTCTCCACCGATGAGAACGCGCAATATGACGTTCTCGGGCGACATGTCAGTCGCTTTCTGATCGCGACCGGTATGGCGAGCGGCCAGGTCGCGGAGACGCTGTCGGAGCAGGCCGTGTTCGAGGCCATGTCCGTGACGGCCGGCGCGGTTGAAGTGCCTGCCGTGCCGGAAGGCATGACTGCACGGACCTTCGCTGCCGAACTGGCGCGCCGGGCCGCGACCGAGAAGACGCAGCGTGACTATTCGACTTGCTCCGACGCCGAAGCTATAGATGCGAACCAATATTCGATTTTCCCCAACATGATATTGTTTCGCAGCCTGAGCCTGCCAGTGGTCTATCGGTTCCGGCCGAACCGGCACGATCAGCATTCCTGCATCTTCGATCTGTACTTCATGCAGGAAGTCCCGGCCGAGGGCGAACGTCCCTATCCGGCGGACGTGCAGGAACTCGGGGACATGACATTTGCCGAAGCGATGAAGGATTTCTCCCCCTTCCTCGGCCGGGTGTACGATCAGGACACGCAGAACGTGGGTATGCAGCAGTCGGGACTGGACGGTGCCGTCGACGAACCGATGTTTATGTCGCGTGAAATGGAAACGCGCATCAAACATCTTGAACAGGTGATTGACGAATACCTCACCGAATACGCACCGCGGAAAGCACAATGAAAAGCGAACAAACCCCAGGAGCGAGGTTTCGATGATTAGAGGCATCCATCACGTTGCGATCAACACCACCAACTACGACGCGATCATCGATTTTTATGGACGGGCGTTTGGCTTCCGGCCAGCCGCGAAAGAGTACAGCTGGAAGGACAGCGAGTATGTGGACAGCGTGGTCGGCCTGAAGAATTCGGCGGCGCGCACGGTCATGCTCAAAGCCGGCAACACCTATCTGGAAGTGTTCGAATATTTCGCCCCACCGGCCCGCGATGCCGATCCGCTGCGCCCCTGCGACCGAGGCTATACGCACTTTGCCGTTGATACGGACGATATCGAGACGGATTATCCACGTCTGATCGAGGCGGGGATGACGTTCGTCCGCTCGGTCCCCGACGCGCAGGATGGCATTCGCGCCGTCTATGGAAAGGATCCCGACGGCAATGTGATCGAACTGCAGCAACTTCCGAAAAGCCACGACTTCGCGCTCGAGCGACTGGATGAGACTGCGGAATAGGTGACGCCGTCGGGATAAGGCGCACGCGGCGGGCCGCAGCGTCCTGGCGAGGGATTGGGACGCGAACCCGCCATTGCGCAAGAAAGTCGAGAGGAAAGCTGATGCGGGGTGCACGTAGGGGAACAGGCGTGCGGCCTCCACTGGTGGTGACGGACGCGGATTTCCAGTGGGATGATCAGGCCGACGTCGTGGTTGTCGGCTTCGGCGGCGCGGGTGCCGCGGCAGCCATCGAGGCGCGCGAGAACGGAGCCGAGGTTCTAGCGATCGATCGCTTCAGCGGCGGCGGTGCGACGGCTTACAGCGGCGGCGTCAATTATGTCGGCGGCACGCGACACCAACGGTCCTCGGGCTTCGACGACACTCCCGAGGAGATGTTCAATTACCTGTCCCAGGAAGTAAAGTCGGTCCAGCCTGACACGTTGAGGCGCTACTGCGATAGCAGCAACGCCGATCTCGAATGGCTGGAGAAGCATGGCATCGAATATGGATCGAACGCCTTCCTCGGGAAGACGGCCTGGCCGCCCGACGGCAATTGGCTTTACTTCTCCGGCAACGAACAGGCACTGGCGTTCAAGGACAAGGCGAAGCCCGCCCCCCGGGGGCATCGCATCGCCACTCCGGGCTTCGGCGGACATGTTCATTTCGCCCGGCTGAAGGAAGCGGCGGCGCGCTTGGGCGTGCGGATGATGATCCACGCGCCGGCCCAGCGCCTGATCGTTGACGAGGCGGGGCAGGTCCTCGGCGTGGAAGTCAACGCCCTCCCGGAGGCGCTGTGGGCCAGGCACGACGAATTATATGCGGTAGTCAGCCCGTGGAAGCCGCTGAACAATCGGAAGGCCGAACGCGCTATAGAAAAATGCCGGGCGCTGGAGGCCGGTGTCGTGGCGCCGAGGCGTATCCGCGCCCTGGGCGGCGTTGTCATCGCCACCGGCGGCTTCATCTACAATGTGGATCTCCTCGAGACGCACCTCGGCCTGCTCGGTCGCAACTACAACGCACTGCTGCGACTTGGTTCGATGGGATGCGATGGCAGCGGCATCGAACTCGGCGAATCGGTCGGCGGAGCGACAGGGATGATGGATCGGGCCTATATCGGCCGGCCGATCGCTCCGCCCGAAGCCTTTCTTCACGGGCTGATGGTCAACGTCCGCGGCGAGCGCTTCGTCAACGAGGATGCGTATCAGACGCAGTTCGGCGACAGGCTGGTCGAACAACCCGAAGACGGTCGCGCATTCCTGATCCTCGACAATGAGCAATTCTGGACGGGCGTAAGGCAGTCGATGTTTCCCGGCAAAGGCCTGTTCATGCTTTTCGGCGCGCCCGCGTTGTTCAACATCGTAATGGGAGGAACGAAGCGCGGCAAAACTTTGGAAGCGCTTGCCAGAAAATGCGGCATCGACGCGAAGGGACTGGAATGCATGGTCTCGGATTTCAACGCGCGCCTGCGTCGCGGCGAGGGCGATGTGTTCGGCAAATCTCCAGACAAGCTTCTTCCGGTCGAGAAAGGCCCGTTTTATGCGGTGAATGTCTCTCTCAACAACAAATTCGGTCCTAGCTTCGCACTCACGCTCGGCGGCCTCGTCCCGAACGAGGCGACCGGCGAGGTTCGCGGCCGAGATGGTGTCGACATCGTCGGTCTATATGTTGCCGGCCGTGCCGCGGTGGGCCTCTGCTCCAGCGGTTACATGAGCGGACTCGCCATTGCGGACACGGTATTCTCGGGCCGCCGCGCCGGTAGGAGCGCCGCCGTGCGCTCCGCCCGCTCCTCCGACCCCAGTGAAAAACCGATCAGACGTCAGCCGCTCGAAGATTCACCTCATGGAGACGCGAAGTGAACTGATGGACTGCTCCCCCTGCGCTGGATCTCACTACGGATGCGTTCGGGACCAATCTCATCGACGATGTGATCTCTGACCTAAGCTCGCGCGGGCGCGCTTGCGGTGCAAAGCTCCAGCATGGAAGCGGTATCGCGAACATCCGCGAACACCGCGCTGAGGTTGGTCAGCGATGCATTGTGCTCTTCATCGGTCAGGGCCGCCGTGGCATCCGAGATGAAAAAGGTCTTATATCCCAGCTGATTGGCATCATGGGCGGTCGTTTCGCAACAGCAATTGGTAGCGACGCCCGTCACCACCACCGTATCGATCCCTCTCGCGGCAAGCTCCTCCTGCAGGGAGGAGGAATTATGCGTGAGCGCACTGAACCGATATTTGTTCAGCACCAGATCCCCGTCCCGCAGGTCCATGCGCTCGTCCAGCTCGTGACCTCTAGTGTCCGCGCGGAAGGAATTCCAAAGCTCGTTGAGCCGGGGGATCGCCATCTGCCAATCAGGCATCGCGCGCGGCTTCTCGTCCGTTATCGTATGCCGGGTATAGACCACAATGCCACCGCCGGCGCGAACGGCCGCCGCCAGGCGATTGATGTTCGGGACGATGTCTCGCGAATGTTGCGTGGCGAAACGCTGCCCTTCCGCGACGAATATGACCTGCATGTCGATGATCAGCAATGCGGTGGTGGGCAGGTTGATGCCGTCGAATCTTGCCAGCGCCCTGGCTTCGACCCAGTCGGGAACGCGAATCTCGTGCATGCGCCTCTCCTTTGCCCATCCTTTTGTCATTGCCGCTTTCTGGATGACCATCTCGGTCGTCAAGTCCGCGGGTGCTCGCGACAGCATGAGCCGGGCCCTGACGGAATCATGAGCGGGCGGGTGATGTCTATGACATGGCGCCGTCCAGTTCCGCGCGAGATGCCTCAACCTTCTCGCGAATGAAGCGGCTCACTGCTCGTACGCGAGGGGGGCACTCGCTGTCGACCGGCGTGACAATCCAATATGTCCTGCGAAAATAAGCCTCATTCGGAAGCACTCTCACCAATGACGGGTCGTGCGCCGCGACATATCCCGGAAGAATCCCCAGACAGTGCCCGTGCGAGATCATCTTCATTTGTGCCTGAAGGCTTGATGTGCGCAGCTTGATCCACTTGCAGCCTAGGCTTTCCGGAAGCGCGGCCAGCTCGGGTGCGGTTAGAAGATTGTCTATTAAGCCGACAAACGGATGGTTCTGCAGATCGGCGCGGTCGGCGATCCGAGCGGCAGATGCGAGGTACTTTGGATGTGCATACACGAAAAGCCTGAAATCTACCAGCCGCTCCCGCTGGAATCGGCGATTCATTGGGGGCTCAAGTGTGATGAAGAGATCTGCTTGCGATCGCGATAGTGATAATCGATTTGAGGTGACCATTTCTATCTTAACGTTCGGCAGCGCCTCTGCGATCTCCAAGATGTGGCGCGCAAGGAAGAACACTCCAAACTCTTCCAAGGCAATGATGCGAACGTTTCCGGAAACGGCTTGCCTATCGGAGGCTACTTCATTTTCCGCTCGAACGGCTTCAGCCTCGATCGTTCGTGCCGCTACCATCAATTGTTCGCCGGCTGGCGTGAGATTATACCCAAGACGAGTACGCTCGAACAACCTGACGTTAAGCGACTGCTCCAGCGCCTCAAGCCTCCGACTTACGGTGGCATGATCCACACCCATTTGTCGAGCGGCGCGCGAGAGCTTTCCGCACCGTGCAGTAGCGAGAAAATATTGCAAGTCATTCCAGTCAAAGCGTTTCGTCATCCTCTCGCCCGCCCTGTGCTGCTCTGCCAAACGTGGCTGTCGTCCGCTGAGCTCTATTCCCTGTCGCAACCCGTCACAATGGACTGCGGCGTGCTTCGTCCTGGTGGCAAGATCTTTTCGCACCGGTGGCGGGTTTGAATAGAACGCGTCTGTGGACGCGCTCCCGTAGCCCGTCCGCTTCCGGCGCTCGCATCGGCTCACCTCGCTGATGGGAAAAGCGCATGGCTGCTGTGCGGGAACACACATACCCGACCCCCTGGATTTCTGGTACCGGCCTGGAATGCTGGTCGCGCGTTGAGTTCTCGCGCTGTCGGGAGGGCATGAAGATGGTAGGGCCGCTTCTTGCCTCTGAACTCGGAGACAAGATCGAATGGACATTCAGCCCGTCACCCCCTCGATCGGCGCCGTACTGACGGGCGTCGACGTGACCAGCGCGACGCCGAACGTCATCGAGGCGATCCGATCCGCGCTGTTACGGCACAAGGTCGTTTTTTTTCGTGATCAGGATATTCAGGCCGAGGATTTCGTCGAATTTGCCGAGCAGTTCGGCCCGACGACGCTCCACCACCCGATCATGCCTGTCACGCCGGCATCCGGCGGCAACTCCGAAAAGGCGAAAGCTAGCATCTGGGAACGCGACAACAGTTATCGATCGGACCATTGGCACACCGACGTCACCTTCATCGATCGACCGGTCTCGATTTCGCTGCTGCGGTGCATGACCTGCCCCGAAGTGGGAGGCGATACGCTCTTCGCCAACACGGTCACCGCTTATGAGCGGCTTCCCGAGTCCCTGCGGACGCTCGCTGACAGTCTTCGAGTGGTGCACTCGACTGGGCGCGTGTCTCGCGAGCGGGGTTCGTGGAAATCGAATCTGGGCGCCTTCGTCACTGAGCATCCCGTCGTTCGGGTGCTTTCGGAAACGGGAGAGAGGTCACTCATCCTCGGCTCGTTTGCCGAGCAGATCGTCGGATATACGTCCGACGCGTCCGCCGCGCTCCTCAAGACGTTCCAGGATTATATCCTGAAGCCGGAAAACGTGGTGCGCTGGCGTTGGCGTCCCGGTGACCTGGTGATGTGGGATAATCGGGCAACGCAGCATTATGCCGTCAATGACTACGGCGATGCACCGAGGCTCATGCAGCGGCTCACCGTCGCGGGCGGCATTCCCATCGGCACCGACGGCCGAAGCAGCGTGGCGATCTGCGGCGACGCATCCCCGTTCAGCCCTATCGGCCCCGCCTAGCGGCGGCGGAAGATATTGAAATATAAGCCCCTCGGCCGGCCGCGGGGCCGAAGGGGAGTGCGATGTCAAAGGATCTCAACTACCAAAATGGCGAGCTTGATACGGTAAACGACGCCTTGGCCCGCGCCGTCCGCAACGCGGGGGACTCCTTCTTCCTCGACATCGACGGGGCAAAATTCACCTTCAGGGAGGTCGATGACCGATCCAATGATTTCGCGCACGGTCTGATAGCGCTCGGCGTGGCCAAGGGCGACGCCGTCGTGACGTTGCTCGAGAGCAGCGTAGACGTCTTCACGTGCTGGTTCGCCCTTTCGAAAATCGGAGCGATCTGGGTTCCGATCAACTTGGCCTACAAAGGCGAGTTTCTGCGCCATCAGATTTCCGACACGGACGCGAATCTCGTCGTCTGCGACGCGGATTATGTTGAGCGCGTGATGGCGATCAGCAGCGGTTTGCCGAAGCTCCGTCGAATTCTGCACCGCGGGGAGATCCGCACGCGCTACGACAGTGTCGTCGTCGAGCCGATGGCGAACCATCTCGGCAATGATCCTACGCCGATCGCTCAGAGTGCGGCGCCGCAGGACACGGCACTGATCGTCTACACCTCCGGCACGACAGGGCTCTCGAAAGGCTGCATGTTGAGCCAGAACCTTTTGTGCCATTTGGGTCGGCAGCATTACAGGTCGGTGGCTCGCGGGCCGGACGACATCGAATTTACCTGCCTCCCCCTCTTCCACATGGCGGGTCTCTACGCGCCTTTCGCCGCGTTGATCTCGGGAGGCCGGGCCGCGATATCCTCCCGCTTCTCGGTGTCCCAGTTCTGGGACGATATCGAGCGTTCGGGCGCTACCTGCGCAATATTGATAGCATCGATCTTTCCTCTCCTTGCCCGGGCGCCCGACAACGAGGCCATGAAGCGATGCCGCGGGCAACTTCACACGGTGACCGGTATCCCGGTTCCCCTCGAGATCAGGAGGATATGGGAGGAGCGCTTCGGGGTGAATTTCATGAACTCCTTCGGCTACGGTCAAACCGAGGGCAGCAAGCTTTCGATGTCCACCCCCGAACAGCCAGTTCCGCCTCTCGACTCTGCAGGACCCATCGCGGACGAATTCGACGTCCGCATCTTCGACGATGATGATTGCGAGGTCGCTGACGGCAATGTCGGTGAGATCGTCTTCCGCCCGCTCAGGCCGCACATCATGTTTAAGGGCTATTGGAAACGTCCGGAAGAAACTGCCAAGGTTTGGCGCAACATGTGGATGCACACGGGAGACCTGGGCCGGATAGAAAATGGTTACCTGTATTTCGTCGACCGCAAGAAGGATTATCTGCGTTCACGGGGGGAAAATATCTCCAGCTTCGAAGTGGAGGCGGCTTTCGCGAAGCATCCGTTGATCCTCGACGTCGCCATCCACGCAGTACAGGCCGGAACGGCCGAGGACGAGATCAAGGCGACTCTGGTCCTTTCTCCGGGCGCCGCCGTGACATGCGAGGATATCTGTCTCTGGTCGGTGGACAATCTGCCGTATTTCGCGGTTCCCCGCTTCTACGAAATTCGTGATGAGTTGCCGCGCAATCCAACCGGCAAGATTCTCAAGTACAAGCTCAGGGACGAGGGCGTGACCGATCTTACGTGGGATCGCGAGCAGGCCGGCATCGTCGTCAGACGGCGTTGATCACGCCAGGCGCCGCGTCGCTCCCGCGCCAGCTTCATGAATCTTTGTTCCTGTCTGAAGGAGGATCGATGGAAACGCTTACCAGCGAACTTGCTCGGTGGATTGTCCGCGAACGAGACAGCCGGCCATCGGAGACGGCGGCCCGGCTCGCGCAGATGAGCATTATCGATACGATCGCCTGCGGGCTGGCCGCGGTGGACGAGCCCTCGCCATGGGGTTTGAACGAGCTGATCATCACCGGGGAGGACATGCCATGCTCGCTGCTGGGCATGGGGGTCGGCGCCTTGCCCCGCGACGCGGCTTTCGTGAACGGTATGCTCGTCCATTTTCTGGATTTTGATGATGGCGACTCGATGGGCGGAGGCCATCCGAGCTGCACCGTCGTCGCCGCGCTGCTGCCCGTGGCGGAGCAGCTACGGGCCAGCGGGGAGGATTTCATCCGAGCATATCTCACCGGCTATCATGTTTTCCAGCTCCTCGGACAGCTCGGCGGCAAGCCCTACAAGTCGCGCGGCTATCATCTCACCGGCACGAGCGGCGCTTTGACGGCAACGGCCGCTCTTTGCAGCCTAATGAAGCTCGACGTTCCGCAAACCGTCACTGCGCTGGGCATCGCCGGGACGACCGCGGCCGGCCTGCGCTGCTGTCTCGGCACGGATATGAAGCCGTTTCACTCCGCCAACGCCTCGGCGCGCGCGGTTGATGCCGTTTTCCTCGCCCGCATCGGTATTTCGGCCTCCCAGGACGTGCTCGGCGCCGAGGGCGGATTCCTGTGGGTTCTATCCGACCCGGATCGGCTGAAGGTTGCCGAGCAGGAGATGGCGCGGTTCCTCTCCCGTGACTACTCGATCGAAACCGCGCCGCCGCTGATAAAATTATATGCGTGCTGCCACGCATCGCATGCCCACATCGAGGCACTGTTGAAGATGCGACCGAAATTGATCGGCCGGCTCGACGCCATCGAGCGGATCACCGCCGAGGCGCCGCACATGGCGGGCGACTTTCTCGTCTATCCCGAGGCGGTCACTGGGATGGAAGCCAAGTTCAGTATGCAGGCATCACTCGCCATTGCATTGCTCGACGGACGCGGCGGCGCCCGGGAATTTACCGATCAGTCGGTGCAACGACCCGAGGTCCGGGAGCTTGCCAAGAAGGTTTCGATGGAGACGACCGATCGTATGCAGGAGATATTTCTGTCACGCGCCTTGCCGGGCCGCATCACCGTGACCATCGATGGCGAAACGTTCGAAGACGAGATTCTCGACCCCCGCGGGTGCCGGGGTAATCCTTGCGAAATGGTAGATATCCGCGAGAAATTTCGCACAAGCGCCGAAGGCGTTCTGCCTGACGACAACATCACGGCCATATTGACGCAGCTCGAAGGGCTGCGCACCATACCCGACGTCGCCGATGTCTTTTCCCGTCTTCGCGGTCCCCGGCGCGGCAAATTGTTCGATGGTGTGGGTCTGATGTGAGACGCTAGTGCTTTTTGTCCGGCAGTTGCTGATTACTTGGGGGAGGCCCCGAAGGTCTTGAGCCGTTTGCCAAAATCGTGGGCACGAAGACCGAACATCTGTGGCGTGGAGAGGGCGCGCGTGCGACTTCCGCGCCCCTCACGCCGGCGCGCGGGCGGGTTTGGGGATCAGCCAGACGAAGAAGGCGGTGATCGCGCCCAGCGTGCCGATGATCATGAAGATATGGTCGAACGCGATCGTCCGGCTCTGCGTCTCGATCATCGATTCGAGCACGGCGCGCGCCTGGAGGTTGGACATGCCGCCCGCCATCATCGCATTGATCGTGCCGTCGGCGCCGTTGAGCAGTCCGACGAGCTGCGCGCGCGCGGCGCGGCTACTATCCTCCCAGATCGTCGTCAGGGTGGAAACGCCGGCGCCCATCGCGATGATCCGCATGAAGATCATCAGCCCGCTGGCGGAGGTGGTCTCGCTGGACTTGACCGCGCTGAGCGCCAATATCGTCAGCGGCATCATGTAGAAGGCGTTCGACAGCCCCTGGACGACCTGTGGCATCGCGAGCTGCCATATGTCGAGATCGGTGTAGACGCTCGCGCGCAGCATGGCCGCGCCCGCCGTCCACATGAAGCCGCCGAAGATCAGGATGCGCGGGTCCATCCGCTTGGAGAGCCGGCTCGCAATCTGCAAGGTGACGATCGAGAACAGGCTCAGCGGCGCGAGCAGAAGCCCGGCGTGGGTCGCGGTATAGCCCATCGTCGTTTGCGCCCACAGCGGCAGGATCACCGATCCCGCCATGAGCGACGCATAGCCGATCGCCATGCACAGGCTTGCGGTCCAGAAGCCACGGTGGCGCAGCACCCGAAGGTCGACGATCGGGATGTCCTCGGTCAGCTCCCAGATCAGGAAGGCGATGAAGCCCACCGCCGCGCTGATCGCCAGCCCGACGATCAACGGCGACTGGAACCAATCATATTCGCGGCCGAGGTCGAGCATCAGCTGGAGCGAGCCGACCCAGACGATCAGCAGCCCGAGCCCGACCTTGTCGACCCGTTCGACGATCCGCTTCGTCTCGTAGGGCGCGAGCACGCGCATCGCGAACGGGAGCGAGAGCAACACGAAAGGGATGTTGATGAAGAAGATCCAGCGCCACGAATAGCTGTCGGTGATCAGACCGCCGATGATGGGACCCACCACCGGCGCGAACACCGCCGTCATCGCCGGCATTGCCACCGCCGTGGTCGCCTTCTCCTTCGGGAAGATGCTGAGCAGCAGCGTCTGGCAGAGCGGCAGCAGCGGCGCCCCGCACAGCCCCTGGCCGACACGAAAGAAGATGAGCATCGGCAGGGTGGTCGACATGCCGCAGAGCATCGACATCAGCATGAAGCCGCTCATCGCGACCAGATAGGTGCGGAGCGTGCCATAGCGTTTGGCGAGCCACCCGCTCAGCGGCAGGCAGATCGCCTCGGCAACTGCATAGCCGGTGATGATCCACGTTCCCTGCGTCGGCGACGCGCCGAGCCCGCCGGCGATATGCGGTACCGCGACGTTCGCGACTGTCATGTCGAGCAGGACGAGGAAGAAAGATACCGAGACCGCGACCGCGGCGATATAGAGCTTCACGCCCGTCAGCGGGGGCGGCCGGCGGTCGCTATCGGCGCTGATGCTCACTTCGCCGGCCATGGATCGCGTAGCCCTCCGCCCGCGCGGATCGGCGGGCACCTCCTGCGCCATGCCGGGAAATCCGCCGCGCTTCAAGTGGTAGGTGTACCAGGCAGTATCATTATTTAGGTCCGCGCCAATTTCGCTGGGCGCCGACGGGCGACTTCGCCGCTCGACGCGGTTGCCTCGCTAATCGATGTATCCCAAACGCACTGCGCCTGCCCGCGCACAGGTCTCCTAGGCCGATAGGATCTCGCGGTGCGTGCTAACCGTGACAGCCACCCGGTGGAGAACGGGCGCGGGCTCGCCGGCTCTCCGATTAGTCGCATGGATCGTGTGGAAGTTATCCCAGATCACGAAATCACCCACGCTCCAGCTGTGTCGATAAGTGAATTTTTCCATCGTCACATGCTTTACCAGATCAGAAATAAGTCTTTCGCTATCTTCATCATCAAGTCCAAGAATTCTTATAGTGAAACCTTCATTTATATAGAGGGCCGCGCGATCGGTATCAGGATCCCGAATTACGACTGGATGAACCACGTCCGGCAGCGTTCTTATCATGTCGGGGGCCTGTTCAAGGCAACGGAACTTCCGTCGTCGATATCGGGCCTCGAAATTACCTATTCCATGGAGGGCTTCCATTGTTGCCAGCCGAGCACATAGCTCGGGCGATAAATCCTCATAGCTCTTCGAGGTACTTGCAAACGTAGTCTGGCAAGTTCCTGATACAATATCACGACAATACATGAATCCATAACGCGCTGGATACTCCATGTAGGAAAGATCCTGATGCCAGTATGGGCCGATCCTGTTGCCTTCGACATCTTTTCCATAGGAGTTGAAAATATCATATATTTCTGGATACATATTGACCACGGGCCGCACCAGCGGGTGCGCCACGGGATCTCCGAAATATCGGGCGATTTCTATTTGCTGTTCGAGAGAGAGATTTTGATCTCGAAATACCACCACCCCCCACTCCGAAAGCGTCGATTTGATGGTGTCCACCGTCTCTGGCGAAATATGAGCTGTTAAATCCAGGCCGCTGATCTCTTTGCCCAGGCAATTATTCAAGTCTTGAATCGAAATGCTCAACCTGAAATTCCTCTCCCTATCTCCGCCAAGAATTTATGTTTTAGTCGAATAGAACGTCGACGCGTCCCTCGCGCGGTCATCCTCGCCCGTCGGCGAGTCTGCAAGAGGGTAGCCGCGACATCGCCGGGGTGCCGAAAGGGGGGGGCACGACTCGCCCGACACACCGGTTCGTCAGCGATTGCCAGCATGTTTGCAAGCCACATCGTCGTCAATTAACTAATCATCATGCCTGCCATGACGACGGATCAATCGTCGCAAATGGCTGCGGCGCGCTTGTGCCCATGTTGTGACCATGGGCTGGAGCGGGATCGTTCGGAACTCCGTGCCGCATCGCCTTCCTGGCTCCGCTCGCGGGGGAGGAGGAGTTCCTCACACACGCCCACCCATACAAATCCGCACAGATATCGTGCGTAAATACGCATACTGGACAATGCCGTTATCCTGTATGCACAAATCTAAATATATTGTCTGGGGCCAAGAGATAGAGCTAGTAAAAGGATTTATTGATTTAAATAATTAATCTCCGGACCTCCGATATCCTCGCGTATTAATGATAAATGGCGTTTGATTAAAGGGCGGCAAAAAAATAGGAGGGCAGTGATGCGGATTTTTCGGGGTAAGAATAAGGAGCGCGCGCGCTCTCTTTCGAAGGGCGATCTGCTCGCGATGTGCCTGGCATCACTGCCGACGATGGCTTTCGCGCAGGCGCCGGCTTCCGAACCACCCAGGGAAAGCGGCGTTGCGGCCAGTCTCATGGAGGATATCGTCGTTACGGCCACGCGGCAGGGCCGCGCCGAAATGCTTCAGCGCGTCCCTGTGACGGTGAGCGCGTTCAGCGGCAGTCAACTCGAGGCGCTGAAGGTCACCACCATACAGACGATCTCGTCGAGCATGCCCGGTGTGTTCCTCGAGGCCGGATCGGCCTATGTCGGCGCAGCGAACTTCGCCATTCGCGGTCTCGCGCCCGGCAGTTCTTCCGCCAGCGTCGCTCCGACGGTCGGCACCTTCCTCGACGGCATGTATCTTGGCGTCAATCAGGGCGTCCTTCTCGACCTGTTCGACGTCGAGGCGGTCGAGGTTCTTCGCGGTCCGCAGGGCATCCTGTTCGGGCGCAACGTTGTCGGCGGCGCGGTACTGCTCCGCAGTGTGCGTCCGACGCAGGACTTCGATCTCAAGATGCGCGTGCGGGCGGAGAGCGGGCCCGAATATAGCGGTGCGGTGGCGGTCGGTGGCGGGCTGGCCGAAGGGATCTCGGCGCGCGTCGCCATGCTGTACCGGCACGACCTGGGCTATTTCAACAATGTGACGCTCAAGGACAAGCATTTCGGCGAGATCGAAAGTTTCGTCGTCAAGCCGACGCTGCGCCTGCAGCCCGACGATCGGACCGACATGAACTTCTTCTTCGAATTCGGGAAGCTCACCGGCGATGGCCCCGTCACCTATGACTGGGTGCATCACGGCAAGAGATATGACGAGGTCTACATCGACTTCCGCGGCGAAAGCGATCTGAAATGGCAGAGTGGAGTGTTCGAGTTGACGCGCGACGTCGGCTTCGGCGACGGGCGGCTCACCAATATTCTCGGCGCCCGTCGTATCAAGCATTTGTCTCCATTCGATGCCGATGGCAGCGAGCTTTCGATCGTCCCGGTGGGTTCGTTCCAGAAGCAGAAGCAGATCAGCGAGGAGCTACGCTACAATGGCACTTTCGGCCGGGTTCGCGCCACGTTGGGCCTCTACTATTTTTTCCAGGACCTGACGCAATTCAACTCCCCCTTGAACAACTTCGCCACGCAGGGCGGGCGGCTGAAGGAAAATGTCTATGCCGTCTTTGGTCAGCTCGACGGGGACGTGTCGGACAATCTCACCCTGACCGTGGGCGGGCGTTTCACGCATGAGCGGAAGAGCGCCGCTTTGTCGAGGCTGGGTCGCGAGGACGGCCGTCCGCAGGCAGGCACATTCGACCCCGGACTGTGCAACTTCGCCCAGCGGAGATGCACATACAGGTTCCGCCTGAGCGACAGCTGGGACAGCTTCCTGCCGAAAGTCGGGCTCCAGTTCCGTCCGACGGATAAGGTTCAGCTCTATGCGACAGCCCAGAAGGCCTATCGAAGCGGCGGCTTCAACGTCCGCTACAACTCGGCGCCCGAACCCACCGCGTACCAGCCCGAGAAGCAGAATTCCTTCGAAGTAGGCTTCAAGTCGGACCTGTTCGACCGCCGGACACGTCTGAACGGCGCCGCCTACTATACCAAGGCCAAGGGTCTGCAGCGTGACGTTAGCCAGTTCGATGCCGCTACCGGCTCGAGCATATCCCGGACCTTCAACGCCGGCACCGCCGTCCTCAAGGGGTTCGAATTCGAGCTTGCGCAGCGGCTGGCGCCGCACCTCGTGCTGAACGCGAACGTCGGATATGTACATGCGCGCTACAAGAAGGTCACCGCGGACCTCAACCGGGACGGCGTAGTCAACGATATCGACCGCCGCCAGCGGCTGAAGGCCGCCGCTCCCTGGTCCTACACCATCGCGCTGACCGCCGATCATGATTTCGATTTCGGCACTATAACCGGACGTGCGAGCTATTCCTACCGCAGCAATTCCTATGGGGACGCGACCAATTTCATGCGGCCGGACGGGGCCGATCTCAGTCTCTTCCCGGTGAAGATGATCAATGTGAATATTGGTTTCACCCCGGCCGGGTCAAAGATGGACTTCTCCATATATGGCAGAAATCTCCTCAATACCTTCACCCTTGCCACTAACGTTCCTATCGGGACGGCTGCGAATGGGTCGGCGCTCAACAAGGGCAGGGTTCTCGGTGCCGAGCTGAGCTTCAAATATTGAGGTGGCGATGAACTTAAAAAATCCCATCGACGGCGACATGTCCCCGTTGCGTGGAGCATTGCCGGTCGGCGAAGGTGGCGCGATGGAATTCGCTCCCTTGTCGGGAACCTTTGGAGCGCTGGCGCTGCATACCGATCTGGCCGCGCCGCTCGGCACCGACCGGATCGAGCAACTCAGGGATGCGCTCTACCGGCACAAGGTGATCGTGTTTCGCAATCAGCATGATGTCGGTCCGGGCGAGCTGCTGGAATTGGCGAGGCATTTTGGCGAGCCGGAGACCGCGGCCCATCACAGCTTTCCGGATGTGGAGGGATTTCCGGGCGTGAAGCTGTTGGTGACCGATGCGGCCGATCGTCCGGAGCCTATGGATACCTGGCACACCGATGGGGCGACACGGAAGTCGACGAAAGCGGTGACGCTGCTTCAAGCCATCGACGTGCCGCCCTATGGGAGAGACACCGCCTTCTGCGATATGGAAGCGATATATAACAGTCTTTCGCCTGCGCTCCAGGCGATGCTCGAGGGTCTCACGGCAAGGCATGCATATGGGCCGCGGGCTGCGCATGTCCCCCCGCAGGAGCATCCGGTGGTGAAGGTGAATCCAGTGACGGGGCGCAAGTCACTCTACGTCAGCCGCCTTTACACCGACCCGATCATCGGCTTGAAGCAGGACGAGAGTAATGCGTTACTCCAGATGCTTTTCGCAAAGGCCAATCTGCTGGAGTTCCAGCTTCGTGTCGCATGGGAGCCGGGCACCCTCATCATGTGGGACAATGAAGTGACGCAGCATTATGTCGTCATGGATCGAGCGTATAGACGGGTGATGCACCGGGTGATGGCGCTCTGACGGCGCGTGGGGAGACTATGGCATGGGCCGCTCGTCGCCGCTCGATCATTCCGTGCAAAGGCGCTCTCTGCTGAAGGCTGCCGCGGGCGGCGCATCCTTCGCGATCGGTGCGGCGGTGCAGGGGCCCGTCGAGGCGAGTCCGGCGGGTATGAAGGCTCCGGGTGCGGGCTTCAGCGACTATGGCGGACCCTCGCCGCACGAGGCCGGCGTCCGACGCGAATCCAGATCTGTGAGGGGATATCCGCTGGCCGGGAGCAGCTGGACTCCGCTGCATCGTCTTGAAGGAACCATAACTCCGAACGGCCTGCACTTCGAACGCCACCACAACGGCGTGCCCGATATAAAACCGGGAACGCACCGGCTGGTCGTCCACGGGATGGTAAGACGTCCGCTCGTCTTCACGATCGACAGTCTCCACCGCTATCCGATGGAAAGCCACATTCATTTCATCGAGTGCGCGGGGAACAGCGCGCTCAACTGCTTTGCCGAGCCCCCGGCGAAGGACGCCGGCGAACTCCACGGCCTGCTCTCGGTCTCGCAGTGGACAGGCGTAAGCCTCGCCACGATCCTCGAAGAGGCAGGCATGCTGCCGGGGGCGTCGTGGGTGATTGCGGAAGGCGCGGATGGTGCGGGGATGGCGCGCAGCATTCCACTCGAGAAGTGCCGCGATGATGCCCTGCTCGCGCTCTATCAGAACGGCGAAGCGCTTCGACCCGAACAGGGATATCCATTGCGTCTCCTTCTGCCCGGCTTCGAAGGCAACACTCAGATAAAGTGGCTTCATCGGCTGAACGTGGTTTCGGGACCGGCTCATTCCCGCGAGGAGACCGCTCGCTACACGCAGCTGCTGCCCGACGGCAGATCGCGACAGTTCGATTTTGAGATGAGGACCAAGTCCGTCATTCTGCGGCCGTCATTCGGCCTGACGATGCGGGGACCGGGCTTCTATGAGATATCGGGCATCGCCTGGTCGGGGCGCGGGCGCATCAGATCGGTGGAAGTTTCCGACGATGGAGGTTCGAGCTGGACAATGGCGCGGCTCGATGAACCGGTTTTACCAAGGTCGGTGACTCGCTTCCGCCTGCCTTGGAGATGGCAGGGCGCGCCTGCGGTTCTGATGAGCCGCGCTACCGACGAATCCGGTGACGTCCAGCCGCTGCGATCCGACTGGATAAGGCAGTTCGGCGCACAGCAATTTTACCACAACAATTCAATTCAGGCCTGGTCGATCTCGCGCCAGGGGGAAATCGGCAATGTGTATTCGTGACGGCGGCTGGGCCCCTCGGTGCTCGATCGCGCTGTTCACCGCCGCAGCACAATTGCTCATCGGCTGCAATCCGCCCAAATTGCTGCCCCACCAGGAACGGGGCGCTGTCCGCCCCGGCCACGCCGCGCGACCGGCGAAGGAGGGGCCGGATCTCGGCATCGCGCTGACCGAGCCCGAAGCGCGGCGGATCGACATCACCATCCTGCCGGATGGCACGGGCCTTCCAGCGGGCAGCGGCAATGCCGGGCAGGGCGCCGAGCTTTTCGCCAGCCACTGCGAAGCGTGTCACGGCAAGGAGGGGAGGGGCGGCGTAGGCGACATTCCGCGGTTGACGGGGGGCGTCGGTAGTCTGGCGTCTCGGAGCCCGGTGAGGACGGTCAACAGCTTCTGGCCCTATGCACCCTTGATATTCGACTATGTGTGGCGGACGATGCCGCCCACCGCACCCCAGTCGCTCTCCGCCGATGATACCTATTCGGTCGTCGCCTATATCTTATCGATCGACAACATTGTGCCCGAGACGACCACCGTCGATCGTGCCCTTCTGCCGAAGGTCTCGATGCCCAATCGGAACGGCTTCATCTCCTTCTGGCCTCCACGCGGGGAGGCCTCGATCCCACCAAGGAGACCGGGCTAGCCGAGGTGCGGCCGCGCCCCGCCGGCCCAACCGGGTATTTCCGCACGCCATGAGTGCGATAATGCGCATAGGGCGGATCCAGCTTTTACTATACCGATCTTCATAGCTGATTGCGTGAAAACCGTTCATACTGCGGATATATTCATTTTCCAAATAACAAACCGAGAAGTTGGATAGTTTTTCTTTAAAGTGCCGGCAGGAGGGACAGTGAAGGAGAAATCTTCCGGCGGAAATTTGGTCAGTGCCGAGAAATCCGGGCTCGGAAATGCCTGGCTCGCGCTTGCCATGCTTACGCTGGTGAACATCCTGCTCAATCTCGACCGGACGCTGCCACAGCTCGTCATAGAACCCATCAAGCAGGAATTCCGCCTCTCCGACGGGCAGGCCGGCATCATATTGGGCATTGCCTTCGGCGCTCCGTTCGGCATTGCCGGCTTGACCTTGGGCCCGCTGATCGACCGCCTCAACCGAAAGCGCTTTCTGGCCGGCTTGCTCGCGGTCTGGAGCATCATGACGTTCGTCACCGGCCTTGCGACGAACTACGTCCACTTGCTGCTCGCGCGTGCCGGTCTCGGTGCTGCGGAAGCTCCCGCCACATCGGTCGCGATGTCGATGATCGGGGACACCTTTCGCCCGGAACGCCGCTCCACGGCCCTGGGATTCTTCAAGATCGGCGTACCGCTGGGAATCCTGCTGGCGGGCTTGTCGGCGAGCTATCTCGGTGATGTCTATGGTTGGCGCGCCGTATTCTTCGTTGCCGGGCTTCCGGGTGTGATCCTCGCGGCGGCACTGCTTGTCACCGTGCGCGAGCCGCGGCGCGGCGCGCTTGAAATGGACGGGCCGGTGCAACCGGCACCGTATCGCGCCGCACTGAAATTCCTGCTTTGCAATCGCGTGATGACGCCGTTCATGTTCGCCATGCTGCTGTCGGTCCTGAGCTCGGCGGCATTGGCCGGCTTCTCGGCGCCATTTCTCCAACGCACCTACCATGCATCCCTCAAGGAGGTCGGCATCTATCTGGCGGTGGCGTCCGCCCTCGGAGCGCTGAGCCCGATCCTCGTCGGCATATTGGCCGACAGGCTGACGGCCTCCCGAGGCTATCACATGATATTCAATTTTCTCACGCTTTATCTGTCGATCATCGGTGCCGTGGCGATCGGCATGATCATGGTTCCGTTCAAGGAAGCGTCGGTCTTCTTCTTCGTTCTTTGGTATGTGTTGAATTTGGGATTTACCACTCCCTGCTACGCAACCGTGCTGACGCTTACCCCGATAGGTATGCGCGGCACGATTCTGTCGATGGTCATGGTCAGCAACATGTGTGTCGGCTTTGGAACGGGGCCCGTGATCGTGGGCTTCGCGTCTGACCACATCGGGGGGCCGCACGCACTGCGCTATGCGCTAGTCATCGTGGTCGGCGTCGGCATGGCGCTGTCCACCTTCCTGGCCTTTCTCGCCGGTCGTGGCGCGTCCCGCGCATCTCGCGGGGATTCGTCCCCCCTCGCCGCCATGGCGCATTGAAGGTCTTCCTATGCGCGCCTATCACATTGATCGAGCCGGTTCGCTGGATGGCCTCGTCTATCGGGAGAGCCTGGAGGATCGCGCGCCGGGGAACGGCGAGGTTCTGGTGGAGATCCGCGCGGCGTCGATAAACCAGCGTGACCTCGCGGTTCTGTACGATCGATACACGCATGGGATCCGGCCAGGCCTGGTTCCGCTGTCCGACAGCGGCGGAGAGGTCATCGCGGTCGGCCACGGCGTTTCGCGATTTCGCGTAGGCGACCGCGTGGTGACCAATGTCCTCCAACGCTGGGTCGCCGGCGAGCGGCTGCCCCATTATTCCGGATCGGGCCTCGGCGGAAGCTGGGACGGCGTGTTGCGCGAACGCGGGGTCTTTCCCGAGGACGGGCTTCTTCCGATGCCCGGTCATCTCAGCTTCCGGGAGGGCGCCGCCTTCGGTTTGAGCTCGCTCGCGGCCTGGTCGGCGCTGACCCGCGGCAAGTCGCTGCGGGCGGGCGATGCGGTGCTCATCCAGGGCAGCGGAAACGTATCGCTTTTTGCGTTGCAGTTCGCCCGGCTGCTGGGGGCGAGGGTGATCGCGCTCACCGGCGAGGCGGACAAGGTTGCACGCCTTCGCGAGCTCGGCGCGGAAATGGTGATCGATCGGAGCGCGACGCCGGAGTGGACGGGGGCGGTGCTCGACCATACAGGCGGCAAGGGCGTCGACAGGATCGTCGACGTGGTGGGCCCAGCGATGCTTGCACAATCCCTCGGCGTTCTTGCGATGAATGGTCAGCTCAGCCTCGTCGGCATGTTGGGAGGAGCGAGGAACGTTGATATTTCTCCGTTGCTGCGCGCCGCGTTGACGATCGAAGGGATCGGGGGCGGCAGTTGCCAGGAATTCGCGCAACTGCTTGATGCCGTGCGCGCCGCGCAGCTTCGCCCTGTGATTCATCGGGTTTTCGATTTCGCGGATGCGCCTATGGCGTTCATGCACATGCAGGCGGATCGGTTCGGTAAGACCATAATCAGGATGACGTATGACGATGAATAAGAAGCATCTAGGCAACAGCGGCCTGCTGGTATCCAGGCTGTGCCTTGGAGCGATGATGTTCGGTGGGGCCACCGAGGACGCCCAGGCGCAGCGTATCATCGCTGACGCGGAGGATCGCGGCGTCAATTTCGTCGACACGGCCGACGTCTACAATGATGGGCGATCCGAGGCGGTGGTCGGCGCGGCGCTTGCCGGCCGTCGGGACAACTGGATCGTCGCCACCAAGTTCGGCGCGGGGGCCGGCGCTGGCGATCCAAATCGGCGGGGACAATCGCGGCGCTGGATCATCGCGAGCGTCGAGGCTAGCCTGCGCCGCCTGCACATGGATCATATAGACATCCTTTATTTCCACATGAGCTTCGGCGATGCGACTCTGCCGCAGGCATTGCGGGCGATCGGCGACCTCATCAGCCAGGGAAAGATCCGCTACTACGGAATCTCCAATTTTACCGCGTGGCGCCTCGGTCTCGTGTGTCAGCTGGCCGATCAGCTGAACATTGACCGCCCGGTGGTCAGCCAGCCCCCTTACAGCATCGTCGATCGGACGGCGGAGCGGGAGCATCTGCCCGCCGCGCGACACTATGGATTGGGCGTCGTCAGCTATAGCCCGCTCGCGCGAGGCATACTGACCGGCAAATATGGTTCCGGCGCGAAGCCGTCCGAGGATAGCCGTGTCGGCCGCAACGATTTCCGGATCATGCAGACCGAATGGCGACCGGAGTCGCTTCTGGTCGCTGAAAAGATCGCTTCCCGCGCCGCTGCTCGGGGGATGTCCTCAATCGATTTCGCGATCGGCTGGGTTCTGGCCAATCCTGCGATTACCTCGGTTATCGCCGGTCCGCGCACCGAGGAGCAGTGGCGATCCTATATCTCCGCCGCCTCGATCGCTCTCGATGCGGAGGATGAGCTGTTCATAGACCGACTGGTGGCGCCCGGGCATCCCTCGACCCCTGGCTATAACGATCCGCTCTACCCCGTCGAGGGGCGCTTCCTGCCATGACCGCGTCATCGCCTGAGATCGCCCTGAACGACGGCGGCAGCATCCCGGCGCTTGGGCTCGGGGTGATGTTCGTGCCGGCCGCGGAGGTTCCCGCGCTGATGGAGGACGCGGTTCGGCTGGGCTACCGGCATTTCGACACGGCGACGCATTATCATAACGAAGCGGGCGTCGGAGAGGGGCTGACCAGGATCGAGATCGCGCGCGACGAGCTTTTCGTGACTACCAAATTACCCAACAACCACCACGGCTATGATGAGGCGCTGCGCGCGTTCGACGCCAGCGAAAAGGCCATCGGCAGGATCGATCTCTATCTCATCCACTGGCCCCAGCCGCCAAAGGGCCGGTATCTCGACTGCTGGCGTGCGCTGGTGCGCCTGCGGGAGGAAGGACGGGTTCGATCCATCGGTGTGGCCAATTTTCCCTCGGCCCTGATGACCGAACTGGTCGGCGAAACCGGCGTGTGGCCAGCGGTCAACCAGATCGAGCTCCATCCTCGCTACCAGCAGTACGAACTCCGCGCTTTCCACGCGCAGCACGGTATCGTCACCCAATCGTGGAGCCCGCTCGAGCATGGCCGCGCGCTCGGCGATCCGACCATTCAGGCGATTGCCATGCGGCATGGGCGCAGTCCTGCCCAGATCATCCTGCGGTGGCATATCGACAACGGCCTCGTCGTGATTCCCAAAGCGGCCGATCGCGAGCATCTGCGCGCCAACTTCGAGGCTCTCGACGTGCGACTGAGCGCGGCGGACATGGCCGCCATCGCCGAGCTGCACCGCCCCGACGGTTGCTTTGGTCCCGATCCGATGCAGCATGTGACATAATCGTCGGGAAGGCGGATCGACGCGCGGAGCGGCGCGTCGAGGAGCTTCGAGAGGCTCATGAATCGGCCGTTCAGATCCTCCAGATCCTCGCCGAGGCGCCTGGAGGAAAGCCTGGAGCGAAACGGCGGCGCCAGCCGTTCGAAGTTCGGTCCGAATTGGCTCCCCGGGCCTGATTCGAACAGGCGGCCGTCCGATTAACAGTCGGATGCTCTACCGCTGAGCTACCGGGGATCACATTTCCGCCAAGGCGAGGCGCGCCTATAGCAGCGGCTTCTCTGGCCTTGCAACCCTTTAGACGCAGTTAATACCCGTCATAGACATAGCCGGTGCTGGTCGCGGTCAGCTCGTGCGGATCGACGCCGAGCAGGGTGATGCTGTGACCGCCCGGGGCCGAGATCACCATGCCTGCGCCGCTGTCGCTCAGGATCGGGCGAATGCCGGCCTTGATCAGCGCCGACAGGTCGATGAGGTCCTTGGCATTGCCCGCGCCGAAGTCGGCGATCCGGTCGTCGCCGAAGCCGGGTGCGAAGACGAAGCGGTCGTTGCCCTGGCCGCCGACCAGGAGATCGTCGCCCTGGCCGCCGATCAACACATCATCGCCGCGGTCGCCGACCAGCTTGTCGTTGCCGCCGTGGCCGGTCAGGACATTGGCGCCGTCATTGCCGATGACCGCATTGGCGCCCTGGTTGCCGGTGCCGTTGATCGCGGCCTTGCCGATCAGCGACAGATCCTCGACATTGGCGGCGAGCGTGGTCGACACCGACGCTATGACGCGGTCGTCGCCCCCGCCGGGGAGCTCGACGATGTGGTCGGCGCTCGAATCGACCTGGTAGCGATCGTCGCCGCCGCCGCCGGTCATGGCGTCGGCGCCGATGCCGCCCTTCAGGATATCGTCGCCATTGCCGCCCAGCAGGGCATCGTTGCCGATCTTGCCATAGAGATGGTCGTCGCCATTGCCGCCGGTCAGCTTGTTCGCCGCGACATTGCCCGACAGGATATTGTCGAGCGCATTGCCGATGCCATCGATCGCGCGATTGCCGGTCAGCACCAGGTGGGTCTGCGTGGAACCAAGGCTGGTGGTGACCGCGGAGAGGACGGTCTCCTCCAGGGGCTGCGGGGCGGGCTGGGGCTGCGGCTTCGGCGCCGGTGGAGGAGATGTCGGAGCGGACGGCGTCGAAGCCGGCGCGTTGTTCAGGCTGTAGGCGCGGACATAGTCGATGTTCATCGTCGCCGAGTCGAAGTTCGCGGGCGGGGCGCCCGCCCAGTCGCCGCCAACCGCGAGGTTGACCAGCAGGTACATTGGCTGATGCATAGACGGCGGCGTGGGGACCGAGCCGACCGCCTTGCCGTCGACATACCAAGTGATAGACTGCTTGTTCCACAGCAGACCGTAGGTGTGGTCGCCTCGCAGCCCGTCCGGGAAGAAGGTGCGGAAAGCGTCGCTGTGATTGGGCGCGATGGCGCCGCCCGAGACCCAGTTCTGGCCGACATTCTCCATGACGTCGATTTCCGGCGGCCAGACCGCCGCCTTGGGCATCAGCCAGAACGCCGGGAACATGCCCTGCTCGACCGGCAACTCGGCCTTGATCTCGAAATAGCCATAGGTCTGCGCGAAGCTGTGCTCAGTGGTCAGCAGGCCGGAGGAATATTTATAATTCCACAGCTGGGCGCTCTCGGCCGCGGTCAGTTTCTCCGCGGTGATCGACAGCTCGCCATTGCCAACCCTGAAGGGATTGGGCCCCAGCTTGGGGTCGGTATATACTTGGAGCTCGCCATTGCCGGGCAAGGTGCGCGCGATCAGCGAGTTGTCCGGGCCATAGCGGAAGGTGGTGTCCCAGGTGCCGGCGCGGGTCGCGTCGTTGTACAGCGACAGGCCATTGAACTCGTCGTTGAAGGTCATCTTCAGCCCGGTGGGCGAGAAGCGCAGCAGGAAGTCGTCGGGGGTCAGGTCGCCGATCCTGACGTCCTTGATGAGCAGCTTGTCGGTCGAGGACAGGTTGAGCAGCACGTCGGAGCCGACCTGCGACATCGCGCTCCTTACCGCGGCGAAGCTGGTGAACTGAGGATCGTTGAGGCGGATCAGGTCATGATTGGCACCCGTCGCCGTGAATTTGTAGATCACGTCCTTGCCGGAGCCGTCATTGATCTCGAACAGGGTCTGCTTGTTGGATGTCTCGTCGATGAGGAGGTCGTTGCCCCGGCCGCCAGCCAGGACGTCGCGCGATCCATAGGCCTGGAGCTGCGAACCCGTGGGTGCAGCGACCATGGTGATCAGATCGCCGTGGACGCGGCCGATCTCGACGTTCGCGCCGAGCGCGATGTTATTATAGGCGGTGACCGCGTCAATGCCGCCACCAGGCGCCTCGATGATCCTGGTGGTGTCGAAAGCCACCTGATACTGATCGTCGCCCGCGCCACCCGCCAGCGTATTGCCCGCGGCGCCGTCGGTGATCTGGTCGTTCCGCGAAGTCCCGGTGACGGTCGCGCCCACTCCCGGCCGGCTATTGAAGTAATTATGCACGCCACCGGGCGCCGCCACCGCGACGTTCAAGAAATTCCTATACATGGATACACGTGCTCCCTGGACGTGAAATCAACCGCGCCGAACAATATTTGCGATTATTGAGCCCACCCGACGCGATTGATGCTTTGCCTCTCCGCCAGCCGCACTAACCTATGAGAGATCACGATGTAACGTCGTATCGTTGAGTCGTGTCGACAAGGCGCCGATGTGAGGATCGATTTTTCGTTACGAGATCGGATGTTGATTTGCCAGAGGTGGACCGAGGTTTTGTAGAGATGAGCTGAAGAATCAAAAAGCGAATATTCCGCTTCAGTCACGATTGTCTTGATTTACAGGGTGTATTGTACGCGGATCAGACCGCGAACTGTTCCATCGTGATCCGGTCGTCGAGCGCATGTTCGGGGTCGAACAGCAGCGTCAGCGGACTGGTGCGGTCGATGCCAACGCTGATCTGGGCGACATCCCGGACTTCGCGCTGATCGGCGACGGCGCTGACCGGGCGCTTCACTGCGTCGAGGACGCGAAACGAGATCGCATTCTTGTTGGGCAGGATTGCACCGCGCCAGCGGCGCGGGCGGAACGGGCTGATCGGCGTCAGCGCGAGCAGCGACGATTCGAGCGGCAGAATGGGCCCCTGCGCCGAGAGGTTATAGGCGGTGGAGCCCGCCGGGCTCGATACCAGCACTCCGTCGCACACCAGCTCGGGCAGGACGACGCGGCCATCGACGAGGACCTCGATCTTCGCGGTCTCGCGGGTTTCGCGCAGCAGCGACACCTCGTTGATTGCGGGCATCGACAGACGCTGCCCGTCCACCGTCACCGCATCCATCCTGAGCGGCAGCACCGTGATCGCCTTGGCGTGCTGGAGCCTCAGCTCGAGCAGATCGGGCTTCCAGTCGTTCATCAGGAAGCCGACGGTGCCGAGATTCATCCCGAACACCGGCAATACGCGATGCCGGTCGAGCATTGCATGCAAGGTGCGCAGCATGAAGCCGTCGCCGCCCAGTGCCACGATCAGGTCGGCGCGCTCGATCGGATGCCATTCGTATAGGTGGCGCAGCTCGGTCGCCGCCTCCTGCGATGCTTCGGTAGGGGAGGCGACAAGCGCCATCCGTTGTTCGGTCATCCGCCCGTGACGCTCATGTGACGCGCGACCGCGGGCGCTGCGCCGGGTTTTTCGATCGTGAAGGCATGGCGCTCGGGCTTGAGCTTCATCGCCCGGTCGAGCAGCCGGTCGAGCTCGTCAGGCGTGCCCCCGCGCAGCGCCTTGCGCAGGTCGAGCCGCTCGTCATGGCCGAGGCACATGTAGATCTGGCCCGTGGCGGTCACCCGGACCCGGTTGCAGTCGTCGCAGAAATTGTTGGTCAGCGGCGTGATCAGGCCAAGCCGGGCGCCGAGCTCTTCGACCCGCACATAGCGAGCCGGCCCCCCGGTGCGGAAATCGAGCGGCGTCAGGGTGAAGCGCGATTGCAGATCTCGGCGCACTCCGTCTAGCGGCAGATAACGATCGGTACGATCATCCTCCACTTCGCCGAGCGGCATCGTCTCGATCAAGGTCAGATCATGGCCCTCGGCGGCGCACCAGCGCAGCATCGGCTCGATCTCGGCCTCGTTGAGCGCCTTGAGCGCCACCATGTTGATCTTGATCGCAAGCCCAGCCTCGCGTGCGGCCGCGATCCCGTCGAGCACCGCGGCGAGATCGCCACCCCGGGTGATGAAGCCGAACCGCTCCGGATCGAGGCTGTCGAGGCTGACGTTGATCCGCCGCACGCCGGCGTCGGCCAGCGCAAGCGCATGCCCGCGCAGCTGGCTGCCGTTGGTCGTGAGGGTCAACTCGTCGAGCCCGTCGCCGATCCGCTGCCCGATCGCCCGAATCAGCGTGTCGATGCCCTTGCGGACCAGCGGCTCACCGCCGGTGAGACGGATCCGCTTGATGCCGCGCGCGATTAAGGCGTCGGCCAGCGCGGACAACTCCTCCAGCGTCAGGATCTCGCGCTTGGGAAGGAACTGCATCCGCTCCGCCATGCAATAGCGGCAGCGGAAATCGCAGCGGTCGGTCACCGACAGACGCAGATAGGAGATGCGCCGGCCGAAACTGTCGGCAAGCGCGCTACCGGTCTTCTGCTGCGACTTTTCCATGAGCGTCATGGCAATATCCTAACAGGCCGCGGGCGCCAAGCATAGGAAGCTGTCGTCGGGCGGATATGGGCCGTCATGGCCGGAGCTTTGCATTGGCGTGCCCTCCCCGATACGGTAACAGGCAATCAATGGATCAGGACGTTGGCGTGAGCGAAGCTGCGGTCGATATCGGCGCCGCCAGGGCGAAGCTGCCGCTTTTCCTGCTGTCGTTCCGCTTTCGTGGCGAGCTTGCCGGAATGGTCGAGCGTGCCGGCTGGCGGGTGATCGCGGCGCGCCGGTCCGACGGGCTCGAACGCCGCTTCATCGGATCGGGTGCGACCATCGCCATCATCGATGCCCGCGACGCCGAGGACGAGGCGGTCGCCGCTTGCCGGGCGGTGGGCGGAGCGGTCAGTTCCGCGGGCTCGGCGCTGATGGTGATCGTCGACAACAGCAGCGCGCTCGGCCGCTTCCATGAGGCTGGTGCCACCCATTATCTCGCCGCGCCATTCGACGAGGCCGCGTTCGAGATGGCGCTGCGCTTCGCCGATCGCTTCGTAGAGCGGATGGCAGGCGGCAACCGGGCGGCCTCGGAGCGTGCCTCACTGCGACTGGCCGAATCCGAGGCCTGGATATGGAAACCGGGCGCCCGGCTGGTGACTATCAGCCCGGCCTTCGCCGAGCGGATCGGCGCCACGGGCGGCAGCGTGCCGATGTCGGTGCTGTTCCGACTGATGGATCGGGCGAGCCGGCGGCTGGCGCGCGAGGCGATTGACCGACTGCTCGCCAGTGGCAGGCCGACCGCCTTCGCCCATCGCAGCGTACTCCATGGCGACCGGCTGGCGCATCATATCTCGTTCGACGAGGCCCGCGGCGCGGTGGTCGCCTGGATCGAAGCGACGCGCAATGATGGCGAACCGGAGCGGGAGGACGGCGACGCGCTGACCGGCCTGCCATCGGCCGACCGGATCCGCGACTGGGTCGAGGAGCGGCTAGCCGACCACTCGGCACCCGATCCGCGCTGCGTGCTGCTGATGCTCGGAATCATGCGCTTCGGCCTCGTCAACGCCGCCTTCGGCCGCACCACCGGCGATGCCGTTCTGCAGGGGGTCGCGCGGCGGATCGAGCGGGTCATCGATCGGCTCGGCCTGGGCAACGCCATGATCGCACGGACCGCCGGATCCGAATTCGCGATCGCGCTGGGGCCGCCCTTCACGGCCGACAGCGCCGAGCTGATCGCCAACCGGCTGGTCGAAAGCGTCGCCTGGCCGTTCGTTTCGGGCGAGTCGCTGATCCCGCTATCCTGCCGGGTCGGCATTGCCGCGATCAACTCGGATGGCCGGCGCGATGCTGGCGTGCTGTTCCAGCGGGCGGCGGCGGCGCTGGCGGCGGCCAAACATGGCGATACCGGTCTGGTACGCGCGCTCGATGCCGAGAGCGAGGCCGAGGCGCATCGCCGCAATCAGCTCGAGATCGACCTGCGCCGTGCGCTCGACAATGATCAGATCGACATCCTCTTCCAGCCCCAGGTCGACATCGGCACCGGGCTTGTCATGGGGGTCGAGGCGCTCGCGCGCTGGCGCCATCCGCAGCTGGGCGAGTTGGGCGCGGTGCCGCTGTTCGCCACCGCCGCACGCTCTGATTTCATCGTCCAGCTCTCGACCCATGTCCAGCAGCGTGCCTTGCAACTCGCCGCGGCCTGGCCCGAGCGGATGAGCACGCTGCGCATGGCGGTGAACGTCACCGCCGCAGACATTGCCCGGCCGAATTTCGTCGAGGATTTCCTGGGAAGGGCCGACGACGCGGGATTCCCGCGCGACCGGCTGACCGTCGAGGTCACCGAGAGCGGTCTGATCTCCAATCTGGGGGGGGCCGCCGAACTGCTCGCCCGGCTTCGCCGCGCCGGGCTGCGCGTCGCGATCGACGATTTCGGCACCGGCTATTCGAGCCTCGCCTATCTGAAGGCGCTGCCGCTCGACTATCTGAAGATCGATAAGACCCTCGCCGAAGACATCACCGGCTCGACCCGCGACCGGATCGTGGTGCGCGGCGTGATCGACATGGCGCGGTCGCTGGGCCTCGCGGTGATTACCGAGGGTGTCGAGACCAAGGCCCAGCTCTCGCTGCTCGCGCGGGAGGGCTGCAACTTCTATCAGGGCTATCTCTGCTCGCCCCCGGTGGACAGCGCGACACTTCAGACGATGCTGCTGGACAAAGCGATGATGGCGCCGGCGGAAGAGCCGCTTTTGTAGGCTGGATGGACTCTCCCGAGACCGCTGACTACCCGGCCCTCAGCAGTCCCACCGCCGCGTCGCGCTCGAATAGGTAGAGTGCGATCCGTGCCGCCCGGCCCCGCTCCCCCTCCAATCCTCCGTCGCGATCGACCAGCAGTCGCGCGTCCTGGGTCGCCGCTTCGATCAGTGCGGCAGTGCGCTCGGGGCCAGCGAGGCGGAACTCGGCCTCGCCCGATTGGCGGGTGCCCAATATCTCGCCGGCACCGCGCAGCCTGAGATCCTCCTCGGCGATTCGGAAGCCGTCATTGGTCTCCCGCATCAGCGCGAGCCGCGCGCGCGACGTTTCGGATAACGCATTGCCGCGCAGCAGCAGGCAGATCGAGCGCTGATCGCCGCGCCCGACGCGCCCGCGCAACTGGTGGAGTTGGGCGAGGCCGAAGCGATCCGCTCCCTCGACAATCATCAGCGTCGCGTTCGGCACGTCGACGCCGACCTCGATCACCGTGGTCGCGACCAGAACGCCCAGGCGTCCGGACTGGAAATCGGCCATCACAGCGTCCTTCTCGGCGCCCTTCATCCGGCCATGGACGACGCCGACCCTGTCGCCGAACAGGGCCGCCAGGCTTTCGCACCTGCTCTCTGCGGCAGCCAGATCGGACTGCTCGCTTTCCTCGACCAGCGGGCAGACCCAATAGGCTTGGCCGCCTTTCGCCATATGACGCCCGAGCGCGCCCACGATCTCATCGAGCCGCTCGCCGGAGATGACGCGGGTCTCGATTGGCTGGCGACCCGGCGGCATCTCGTCCAGCCGGCTCACGTCCATCTCGCCGTAATGGCTGAGCGTCAGTGTCCGCGGGATCGGTGTCGCAGTCATCACCAGCAGGTGCGGCGGCCGTTCGGCCTTACTCTGGAGGAGCATCCGCTGAGCGACGCCGAAGCGATGCTGTTCGTCGACGACCGCCAGCGCGAGATTGCGATAGCCGACCTTTTCCTGGAAGATCGCATGAGTGCCGACGAGGATGTCGATCGATCCGTCGGCAAGGCCCATCAGAGTCGCCTCGCGCGTCTTGCCTTTCTCGCGCCCGGTCAGGATCGCGACGTTGACCGGCAGGCCGGCCAAGCTACGGCTCAGCGTCTCGAAGTGCTGGCGCGCGAGGATCTCGGTCGGCGCGAGCAACGCGCCCTGCACCCCCGCCTCGACCGCGCTCAGCAGCGCCATCGTCGCGACCAGCGTCTTGCCCGAGCCGACGTCGCCCTGGAGCAGCCTTGTCATCGGTATCGGCTGCGCGATGTCGCCCTCGATCTCGGCGACCGCGCGCCGCTGGGCGCCGGTTGGGGCATAGGGCAGCTCGAGCGCGTCGCGCAGCCGGCCATCACCGGCCAGCGGTGTTCCCATGCGCCGCCGCGACGAGGCGCGGACCAGCATCAGCGCGAGTTGGTTGGCGAACAGCTCGTCATAGGCGAGCCGAGTGCGCGCCAGCTCGTCGGCGGGATCGGCATGGACGCGAACCAGCGCGTCGCGCCAGCCGGGCCAGCCGCGCGCCGCCAGCAAGCTCGGCTCGATCCATTCGGGCAGTTCGGGCGCACGCAGCATCGCCTGTTCGGCGAGCTGGCCCATGCGCCGCGTGGTCAGCCCCTCCGACAGCGGATAGACGCTTTCGCGCGACGGCAGATCGCCCGCTTCGGCGGGGGACAGGACATGATCGGGATGGATCATCTGCAGTTCCTGCCCGTACAGCTCGAGTTTGCCCGAGACGATTCGCGGCTCGCCGAGCGGCAGCAGCTTCTTCGCCCAGCCGGGATTGCCGCCGAAATAGACGAGGCTCAGGACATTGCCCGCCTGGTCGGTCGCGCCGACGCGGAAAGGCCCGCGCCCGCCCGAGGCGCGGTAGCTGGTCGGCACGACCCGGACGGTGACGATGCGTCCGCTGTCCTCCATCTCGACAGTGTCGACCGGCTTTCGCTCGATCGTTCCGGTGGGAAGATGAAACAGCACATCGACCACCCTTTCGAGCCGCAATTTTTTGAGCGGTTTGGCGAGCGCCGGGCCAACGCCTTTCAGCGCTTCCACTTCGGCGAACAACGGATTGAGAATATCGGGCCGCATGACTATCTGGCTTCTATCGTGTCGCCGACGGGCTTGCCAATCGCCCGCCGGCCAATTTGCATTGGACGACTATGAATAGCGAAGACCGCCTGAAACGCCTGCGCTTTCGCGCCTGGCATCGCGGCACCAGGGAAGCCGACTATATGATCGGCGGCTATTTCGACCGTCTCCACCAGGGTTGGGACGATGTGGCGCTCGACTGGTTCGAGGGCCTGCTCAACCAGGAGGATGTCGACATCATGGGCTGGGTCATGGGCACCGTCCCCGTTCCTCCCGAATGGCAAGGTCCGATGATGGAACGGATGCAGCGGATCGACTACGTCAATATTCCCAAGTGACGCGGGTCTGATCCCGCCCGGAATTTCAAAAACCCGATGACCGACCTTCAACGCATCCTTGAAGCCCGCGAGCCGCTGACGCTCGCGCGGGCGCAGACAGGCTTCCAACCATGGCTGCTCGCCGATCTTTCGCGCGCCGCGGCGGTGAGGGGCGGCCGGCTGGTGTTCGTCGCGCCGGACGATCAGGCGATGGCCGCCCTCGCCGAGGCCGCGACCTATTTCGCGCCGGAGCTGTCGATCCTGCAATTTCCGGCCTGGGACTGCCTCCCCTATGACCGGGCAAGCCCGGCGGTGCGGGCGACCTCCGACCGGCTAGCGACGCTTCACGCGTTGCAGGCGAAGCCGCAGGGGCCGCTGCTGTTCGTCACCACCGTCAACGCGCTGACGCAGCGGGTGCTCACCCCTTTCCGCATCCGCCAGCTCGTCGCGCGGCTGGCGCCCGGCGAACGGATCGATCGCGACAAGCTCGCGGCGCTGCTTCAGGCAAACGGCTATGTCCGCACCGACACCGTTACCGACCAGGGCGAATATGCGGTGCGCGGGGGTCTGGTCGATCTTTTCCCGTCGGGCGAGCCGCATGCGCTGCGGCTCGATTTCTTCGGCGACGAGATCGAAAGCGTCCGCCAGTTCGACGCCGCCGATCAGCGCACTATCGGAACCATCGGGGGCTTCACCCTGCTCCCGGCCTCCGAAGCCCTGCTGGACGAGGAGTCGATCAGGCGCTTCCGCAGCCGCTATCGCGAGCGCTTCGGCGCCAGCGCGACGGGCGATCCGATTTACCAGGCGGTGTCCGACGGGCGGCGGCTGGCGGGCATGGACCATTGGTTGCCCCTGTTCGAGGAACGGCTGACGACGCTGTTCGACCATCTCTCGGAGGACGATCTGATCATCCGTGAGGCGGGCGCGGCCAAGGCCGCCGAGGCGCGTTTCGAGGCGATCACCGACTATCACGCCAACCGCGTCCGCGCGCGCAGCGCCGATCCGGGCAGCTATCGCCCGCTCGAGCCGGACGAGCTCTACCTGACGAGCGACGAGTGGGACCGCGCGATCGCCGACCGGCCGATCCACCTCGTCACCCCGTTCGACGAGCCCGGGAGCAAAAGCGTGATCGATCTCGGCGTCCAGGCGGCGCGCGACTTCGCGCCCGAGCGCAACCAGGGCGTCAACATCTATGACGCCGTCGTCGAGCATGTCGAAGCCTTGGCCAAGGCGGGCAAGCGCGTCATCCTCGCCAGCTATTCGATCGGCGCGCGCCAGCGCTTCGCTGGGCTGCTCGAGGAGCATGGGCTTGACCATGTCCGCTACGCCGAGACTTGGCAGGAAGCGCAGGGAAGGGCGCGGGACGGCGGGGCAGCGCTCGCCGTGCTCCCGCTGGGACATGGCTTCACCAGCGGTGACATCGCGCTGCTCACCGAACAGGACATGCTCGGCGACCGGCTCGTCCGGCGGCAGAAGCGCAAGAAATCGGCCGATGCCTTCCTCGCGGAGCTGGCGACGCTCAGCCCCGGCGATCTCGTCGTCCACATGGACCATGGCATCGGCCGTTATGAGGGGCTGACCTCAATCCCCGTGGGCAGCTCGCCGCACGACTGCGTGGCGCTGAGCTATTCGGGCGGCGACAAGCTCTATGTCCCGGTCGAGAATATCGACGTGCTCAGTCGCTACGGCGCCGAGACCGAGGGGGTTCAGCTCGACAAGCTGGGCGGGGTCGCCTGGCAGACCCGCAAGGCGCGGATGAAGGAGCGTATCCGCGAGATTGCGGGCGAGCTGATCAAGACCGCTGCTGAACGCGCGCTGCGCCCAGCCGAGGTGGTGCAGCCGGAGAGCGGCTTCAACGAGTTCGTCGACCGCTTCCCTTATCAGGAGACCGACGACCAGGACCGCGCGATCGCCGATGTGATCGAGGACCTGGCGGCGGGCAAGCCGATGGACCGGCTGGTGTGCGGCGACGTCGGCTTCGGCAAGACCGA
>CAMLSA010000006.1 GCA_946482655.1 uncultured Sphingomonas sp.
GGCCCGGAGCCGCCGCCCACATGTCCCTTCATCTTCCAACAATGAGAAAGAACCGAAAACCTTCCCTCCCCCAAGAATGATCTCTTCGGGTGATCGATCTAACGATCTGGAAAGGCGCGGTGGAGGCCCGGTCGAAACCGCGTCGCCGCCGTCGGTGGAGGGGCTTCTATGAGGGAGGCCCCGACCGGTCAACAACAAAATTACAAAAATTATACAGCGCGATTTGAGCCCGATTTTTCGGGCGTTCCGTCCCGCCAATCACCGTCATGTGGGATCGCTCTCGAGCGAATCAAGATCTTGAGCGAATCAACGCCTCATCTCGAATCGCTCGTTCAAGTCATTGAGAAGCGCGTATTTTCCGTTAGGCTGTCTGAATATATTCGCGCATCGCGGCGGCTTCGCTCTCGATCCGCTCCATCCGCGCCTTGACCAGATCGCCGATCGAGACGAAGCCGACCAGCATGCCGTCGTCGACCACCGGCAGATGGCGAATCCGCCGTTGCGTCATCATCGCCAGCGCCTCGAGCGGCGAGGTTCCGCTGGACACGGTGACAACCGCCCTAGTCATCGTCTCATGGACCGGGCGGTCCAGGAAGGAAGGGCCCTCCCGGCGAATGCCGTAGATCATGTCGCGCTCCGACATGATCCCCACCACCTGCTCATTCTCGATCACCGGCACCGCGCCAATGCGTTTGTCGGCAAGCAGCGCGAGCACGTCGTTGACCGGCATGTCGGGCGACACGCTGATGATGCTGTTCTCGTCCCGCCCCCGAAGTAGTGCCGCGATCGTCATATCGGCCTCCTTCTCCCCATGCGCCGCCCATAATCCGCAGGGCAGGCCGACAGCAGAGCCAGTTCTGGCTCCGGAAATCATCGCACCCGCAGGCGGCCGATCCCTACCGCCTTGATACTCCCACTTTTCCCTCCCAAATGGAAGCCATGTCGAGACTCCCGAAATCGCAAAATCGCCTGTCCGATCCCGTTCAGGCGGCCCGTGCCTGGGCACGCTATCGGTGGATCATGCGCTGGGTGATCGGGGCGGCGGTGCTGAGCGTCGCAGCCGCGCTCGTCTATCTCCGGGCGGACGGTTCGCCGCTGACCGCGACGATGATCATCGCCACCAGCGCGGGTGTCGCTCTTTCGGTCCTGCTCGCCGGCGCGCTGATGGGTCTGATCTTCCTGAGTTCGGGCACGGGCCATGACGACGATGTCGCCCAGTTTGAGGAAGAGGGTGAGGGCAGCCGCTGGGATAAGCGGCGATAACGGAATCGCCGGTTCGCCACCGGCCCGAAGGCGAACGACAAGGGGGCGGCCAGACGGCCGCCCCCCCGCGATTCGCGATAGAAAAATCAGACCGCGGCGGTTTCGCCCCGGGGACGGCGGGTACGGCGCGGCTTCTCGCCCTCGCCGCTGTCATTGACCGGCGCCTGCAGCGAGAAGGACGGCGGCAGCCGATCGACCTCGATCTGCTCGGACGGTTGCGCCTTGGGCGGGCGGCCGCGACGGCGGGGCTGCGGCTGCTCTTCCTGAGCCGGAGCGGCCTCCTCGGCAGCGGGCTGGTAGGCGGGAGGCGCATAGTCCTGCTCGTCGCGCGGCGGCCGGCCACGGCGTGGGCGGCGATCCTGCTCGTCCGAACGGTCGGCGCGATTGCCGTCAGCGACCGGCCGATCGCCGAAGTCGCGCTGGACCTCGGTCTCGCGCGACGCGAAGATCGGCTCCGGCGCCTGGCGCTCCTCGTTGCCGATCCGCTCGCCCTCGTCGCCATAATCCTCGTCGGACTGCTGCGTGAAGTCGTCGCGGCGCGGGCGGGGCTGCTGCTCCTCGAAACGCGAGCGGCTCTCACTCAGCACGCGGAAATAATGATCCGCGAACTGAAGATAATATTCCGTGTTGACGCGATCGCCCTGCATTTGGGCATCGCGCGCTAGCGCCTTGTATTTCTCGTGGAGCTGGGCAGCGTTGCCGCGCGCACGATTGTCGATGCGGTTGCCGCGATCCTGGCCGCCACTGGACCCGTTGGGCCTGGGCGCACCGCCCTGACCACCGCCACGACCGCGACGGCGGCCGTTTTGCCGATTGTTGATCAACTTTCCGATGTCCTCGTCACTGGTGGTATCGGTTCACCACTCCCTACACCGGGACCGTCCCGGAGCCATAAGGGGGCCATCCGCCCCCAAACCCGTTAAGATGCACGCCGCCACAGGCGCGGAGCCGTTCGGGTCCGCATCCGCCACACGTCATGGCCGCCTGCAATTGGCGCCCCTGGCATTGGAGGTCGTAGCATCGGGCGGGTGCGCATCGGCACCCCACGCCCGTTCCATGGCCTGTGATGTAGGATGTCGCGTGCCATTTTCCAAGCACTATATGCGATCATGCGACAAAAGGATCAGGCCTTGACGATTATCGCGCGGTCCCGTCCCGCCAGATCGCGGCGGACCGATCCGGCCAGACCCCGCTCCGCGAGCAATGCCAGCACGCTGTCCGCCTGCTCCCGGCCGATCTCGATCGCGGCGAGCCCCCCGGGCGCCGTCAGCCGGCCGATCTGCGCCGCCAGCCGGCGATAATCGTCGAGGCCGTCTGGCCCCGCGAACAGCGCCCGGGGCGGCTCGTAATCGGCCACGTCCGGTGGCAGCGCGGCATCTCGACCGATGTAGGGCGGATTGCAGAGCACCAGGTCGAAGGCTTCTTCGATGCCCTCCCCCCAATCCCCGTGGCGGATCTCGGCGCGGGCGAGCAGGCCGAGCCGCTCGGCATTGCCGAGCGCGACATGTACCGCCGTCGGCGAGCTATCGACGGCGAGACCGCTCGCTTCGGGCCATTCGGCGAGTGCGGCCAGCAGCAATGCTCCCGAACCGGTGCCGAGATCGAGGATGCGCTTCGGCCCGGGCCGGCCGAAATGCGCCACCGCCGCCTCCATCAGCGTCTCGCTGTCGGGACGCGGGATCAGCACGCCGGGGGCGACATTGAGGCTGATCGTCCAGAAATCGCGTCGGCCGGTGATGTAGGCGATGGGCTCGTGCGCGCGGCGGCGAACCACCAGCGCCTCGAACGCCTCGGGCGCCGCCATGTCCTGCCAGCCAAGCAGCATCACGCCGCGGTCGATGCCGAGCGCATGCGCCATCAGCAGTTCGGCATCGAGCCGGGCCGTATCGCTCGTGCCGGACAACATGGCGGTCGCGCGTGCCAACGCCAGGCGAACGGTGTCAGCCATCCAGCTGGGCGAGGCGCTCGGCCTCATCCTCGGCGATCAGCGCGCCGACGAGCTCGTCCAGTCCGGGGCCTTCGAGAATTTCCGACAGGCGATGCAGGGTCAGGTTGATACGGTGATCGGTCACCCGTCCCTGCGGGAAATTATAGGTGCGGATCCGCTCGGAGCGATCACCCGATCCGACCATCGACTTGCGTGCGCCGGCGCGGGCGCTCGCCAACCGTTCGCGTTCGATCTCGTAGAGCCGGGTGCGCAGCACCTTGAGCGCCTTGGCCTTGTTCTTGTGCTGCGACTTCTCGTCCTGCTGGATCACCACCAGACCTGACGGAAGGTGGGTGATGCGTACCGCGCTGTCGGTGGTGTTGACCGACTGGCCGCCCGGACCCGACGAGCGATAGACGTCGATCCGCAGGTCCTTTTCGTCGATCTGGACGTCGACCTCCTCGGCCTCGGGCAACACCGCCACCGTCGCCGCCGAGGTATGGATGCGCCCGCCCGATTCGGTGACGGGCACGCGCTGGACGCGATGCACGCCGCTTTCGAACTTGAGCCGGGCAAACACGCCCGCGCCGGTGACGCTCGCCACCACTTCCTTATAGCCGCCGAGATCGGCCGCGCTCGCCGAAATCAGCTCGACCCGCCATCCGCGGTCCTCGGCATAGCGCTGGTACATCCGGAACAGGTCGCCCGCGAACAGCGCCGCCTCGTCGCCGCCCGTCCCGGCGCGGATCTCGAGCATCGCCGAGCGCTCGTCGGCGGCGTCGCGCGGCAGCAGTCTGAGCGCGAGGTCGCGCTCGGCCAGCGGCAGCCGGGCGCGGATAGCCTCGACCTCCTCGGTCGCCATCTCGCGCATGTCGGCATCGCTGTTCTCATCCTCGGCCAGCCTCTTGAGCACCTCGAGTTCGGCACGCAGCCGTCGTACCTCGCCGGCCGCCGCCGCGACCGGCTCGATCTCGGCGTAATCCTTGGAAAGCTGGACGAACTGGTCCGACGGCAGGTCCCCGCGCGACATCAGCGCCTGCAACTCGTCGCGACGCGCCTCGATCTGCGCGATCCGCGCCGAGGTGATCCCAGCCATGCGCCTCAGCCCTTCAGAGTCTCGATCAGCCGATCGGCGCGCACCCAGCGCTGGGTCTGATCCGAGAGATGTTTGACCGCGACTTCGCCGCGGCCGACCTCGTCATCGCCGATGATAACGGCCCAGAGGGCTCCGCTCGCATCGGCCTTCTGCATCCGCCGCTTCATGTTGCCCTTATACGCCATATCGGCGGAAATCCCCGCGCGTCGCAGATCGGCGAGGATCGCGCTCGCGACCAGTTGCGCGTTTTCGCCCATCGGCACCACCGCGACGTCGACCCGTTCGGGATCGGGCGTTTCGATCAGCATCGCCAGCCGCTCGATTCCCGCCGCCCAGCCGACCGCGGGGGTCGGCGGGCCGCCCAGCGCCTCGATCAGCCCGTCATAGCGGCCGCCGCCGAGCACGGTGCCTTGCGCGCCCAAGCGGTCGGTCACGAACTCGAAGGCGGTGTGGCGATAATAATCGAGCCCCCGCACGAGACGGGCATTGCGCACCCAGGCGATGCGGGCCGCATCGAGCCCCTCGGTCACCGCCTCGAAAAAGGCGCCCGCCTCGACCGACAGGAAGGCATCGATCTCGGGCGCGGCCTCGGCGATGGGCCGGTCGCGCGGGTCCTTCGAATCGAGGATGCGCAGGGGGTTGCGCTCGAGCCGGTCGAGACTGTCCTCGGACAGCTCGCCCCTGTGTTTCGCGAAATGCGCGATCAGGGCCGCGCGCCAAGCCTCGCGCGTTTCGCCGTCGCCCAATGTATTGAGGGTCAGCGTGACACCCTCCGATACGCCGAGTTCGCGCAGCAGCTGATCGGCAAGGCACAGCAGCTCGATATCCGCCTGGGGTTCCGCCGATCCGATCACCTCGGCGTCGAGCTGATGGAACTGGCGGTAACGCCCCTTTTGCGGGCGCTCATAGCGGAACAGCGGCCCGTGGGTCGCGATCTTGAGTGGGATATGCTGCTGCCAGCCTTCGGTCAGGAAGGCGCGGCAGATGCCGGCGGTGAACTCGGGACGCAGGGTGACCGAGTCGCCGCCCCGGTCTTCGAAGCTGTACATCTCCTTGGCTACCACGTCGGTGGTCTCGCCCAACGATCGTGCGAACACCGCGGTCGGCTCGAACACCGGCACCTCGGCCCGGCCGAAGCCATAGAGCCGGCGGACGCGATCGAACGCCTCGACGACCGCGCCGAAACGCAGCGCCTGTTCGCCCAGCATGTCCTGCGTCCCACGGATCGGGCGCGGTGTTTCGATCTTGCTCATCAGGCCGCCCTTAGAGACTGATCGTCGGAGGTGGAAGCGCTTTGCGCTCCCACCGACGGCGTCGATCGGGCCCGGATCGAGGCCGGAACCTCAATTCGCGTCTCGGCCGGAGCCCAGGGGCGATCGAGCTTCCGGGCGATTTCGCGGGCGGAGGAAAATTTGGCGCGCGGAAAGCGTTTCCATCGCGGAAATCCGCCGGATCACCTCTCATGCCGCTTGGCTTTTAATGCGGTGCAGCATAAAGGCGCCGCCATGAACATCGACCTCATCCCCGTGGGCGACGATCCGCCCAACAGCCTCAACGTCATCATCGAAGTGCCGGTGGGCGGCGAACCCGTCAAATATGAGTTCGACAAGAAGTCGGGCGCCCTGTTCGTCGATCGCATCCTGCACACGCCGATGCGCTACCCCGCCAACTATGGCTTCGTACCGCACACGCTCTCGCCCGATGGCGATCCACTGGACGCGCTGGTCGTGGCGCGCTCGCCGTTCGTGCCGGGCTGCGTCGTCCGCGTCCGCCCTATCGCGGTGCTCAAGCTCGAAGACGAGGCCGGCGGCGACGAGAAGCTGCTGACCGTTCCGGTCGACGGCACCTTCCCCTATTATTCCAAGGTCGACGAGAAGGACGACCTTCCGGAAATCGTCATGCAGCAGATCGAGCATTTCTTCACCCACTACAAGGATCTCGAGGCCCAGAAATGGGTACGGATCGGCACCTGGGGCGACGCCGAGGAAGCGCGCCGGATCGTTCTCGAGGCGATCGAGCGCGCAAAGGCGGTAAAGGCGGCCTGATCTCAGCGGCACGCGCTGGTCCGGGCCACGGCGTGATCGCCGGCGGCCCGGAATCCTGCCGCGCCCAGCGCGATGACGATTGCGCGGGACAGCCCCGCACATACCTCCCTGAAACTGGCAAACCGCCCCTTGCATGGAATCAGCGGCCCCCCTATAGGGCCCCGACTTGGCTCAATCCGGTCGGCTCCCGAAGCCGAAAAAGCGACCGGATCTCCGTCGGGGAGTAGCTCAGCCTGGTAGAGCACTGCCTTCGGGAGGCAGGGGCCGGAGGTTCGAATCCTCTCTCCCCGACCATTTTCCCATGGCGTTGAAAGCTACCGTATATAAGCTTCCATGGCTTCGACGGGGACGCAATATCCTCGCAAAGCTCAGATCCCCGTTGCACATCAGTAAAATCGGCTGGCAAAGCCGGACCGCCTCGCGCATGAATAGTGCCGAGGGTATCGGTCCACATCATTGGCCTCGGGTTCGTTGCAGGGCCCGAAAACCAACGAGGCCAAGAGAACGAGGGGGGATGATTGATGGGCTTGAACGTCAGGGTTGTCGGCGGCAAGATTTTTGCCGGCCTGCTGATCGTCATCGGTGCGCTGCTCACCTTCGGCGGGGTCCAGCTGGCTTGGCTTGGCGGGTCGGTCTATTATCTGATCGCCGGACTGCTGACGGCACTGTCGGGAATAGCCCTCTGGCGGGGCAGCCGCGTGGGACTGTGGTTATATGGAGCCATGCTGATCGGAACGATCGGCTGGGCGATAGCGGAGGCCGGGCTGGACGGCTGGGCGCTTGTTCCCCGGCTCGTCCCGCCGATGGTCCTTGGCCTCGGGTTGTTCCTGTTCGCAGGCAGATCGCCGTCCGGTTCGAACAGGGGCAAGGCCCTGCTGGCCGGCGCCGCCATTCTCGCCGTCGGCGTTGGCGCTGTCAGCCATGCGATGCTCGACGCACCTCTCGATCCGGCGCTGCGCAATGGCACGGCGGCGGGACCGGCTCGTCAGCAGGCATTTCCCTCGACGGCGTTGCCGGCTCGGGACTGGCCCAGCTATGGCGGTGAACAGGGCATGATCCGTCACAGCAGCCTTACCCAGATCACGCCGCAGAATGTCGATCGTCTGGTCCCCGCATGGTCCTATCGGACCGGCCCAACGCCGGCGGGCCTAGGTCCTGAGACGATGCTGGAGGTGACGCCGCTGAAGATCGGCGATTCGCTCTATCTGTGCACGGGCTATAATGACGTGATCGCCCTCGATGCCGATACCGGCAGGGAGAAATGGCGATACGCGGCCGGACTGGATGTCAGCAAGGCACCTTTGGCGAATTGCCGGGGTGTCGCCTATTACGAGGCGGCCACACAAGACTGCCCGAAACGTATCCTTACCAACACGGTCGGCGCGGAACTGCTGGCGCTCGACGCCAGAACCGGCAGGCCTTGCCGGAGTTTCGGCCGGAACGGCCGTGTGTCGCTGCTCACCGGCATGGGCGATGTGCGGAGCGGATATTATTATGTCACATCCGCGCCAACGCTCATCCGCGGCAAGGTCGTGCTTGGCGGGTGGGTTTATGACAATCAATATTGGGGTGAACCTTCCGGGGTGATCCGGGCATTCGACGCTACGACCGGCGCGCTGGCATGGGCATGGGACATGGGACGCCCGGAGCAGAAGGGACCGCCACCGGCGGGTCAGACCTATACACGCTCAACGCCCAATTCATGGGCGCCGATGAGTTCGGACGAGGCGCTTGGCCTAGTCTACGTGCCGACCGGCAACCCAACTCCCGATCATTTCGGCAGACAACGGCGCCCCTTTGACGAGAAGTTCGGGAGTTCCGTGGTTGCGCTGGATGCAGCGACCGGGGACGTGCGCTGGTCCTTTCAGACGACGCACCACGACCTGTGGGACTATGACGTGGCTTCGGCGGCCAGTCTGATCGACCTGCCCACGCCGACCGGCGTCCGCAAGGCGTTGGTACAGCCGACCAAGCGCGGGGAGATGTTCCTGTTGGATCGGGTGACAGGCGAACCGATCAGCGATGTGCGCGAACTCGCCGTCCCGCAGCGCGGCCATGCTCCGGAAGAGCGGCTCGCGCCCACCCAGCCCTTTTCGGTCGGCATGCCGGGCTTCGGCGGCCCGCCGATTCGCGAATCGATGATGTGGGGCCTCACGCCGCTCGATCAGCTCTGGTGCCGCATCGAATTCCGGAAGATGCGGTATGAGGGGCCGTTCACGCCCCCGGGCCTTAGCAAATCCCTTTCCTATCCGGGCTGGAGCGGCGGTTCGAACTGGGGCGGCGTCTCCATCGATTCCCGCCGCGCCATCATGATAGCCAACTCGACCCGTTTTCCCGTCACCATAAAACTGATCCCGAGGAGCGAGGCGGACCGACTCGGTATCAAACCGGTCGATCCAGCAGCCCAGCCAAAGGGCGACGCGCATTTCTACACCATCGCTCAAGGGGGAACCCCTTATGCCGTCGAGGTGCTCCCGTTTCTGTCTCCGCTCGGCGTGCCGTGCCTGCAGCCACCCTATGGCATGATTTCGGCCGTCGATCTGGCGACGCGCAAGCTGCTCTGGACGAAACCGTTCGGCTCCACGCGCGAGAGCGGCCCCATGGGTCTTCGCTCGCACCTGCCGCTGCCCATGGGAGTGCCGCAACATGGCGGCGCGATGACCACGGCCGGAGGCGTGACGTTCATCGGCGCGAGCCAAGACGGGCGCTTCAGGGCCTTCTCGACCGAGACGGGCCGCCTGCTCTGGGAAGTCGCACTGCCCGCCGGGGGCAATGCGGTGCCGATGACCTATCAGGGGCGTAGCGGCGAGCAGTTCGTTGTCATAGCGGCCGGAGGATCGCGGCCATTGCGATCCAAGCTGGGGGACTATGTCATCGCCTATAAATTGCCGTCCGGACGCTGATCGGAAACGCGCGCAAGTCGTGCGGCGAAATCAACGCTTGGCGTGTCTCTTGCCCGCCTCTTCGGCGGCCTCGAGATCGTTGCGCTCGTCGCTATCCACTGCCTTCTTCGCCGCTTCGGCCTCGGCCTTTACCTTCGCCTTGTCCCGAGCGTGCGCGGTAGTGGCTTCGTCATAGTCGCGGGCGGCCTTGTAATTGCCTTCGCCCTTCCACTTGCCTTCGTCCATGGCGTCCGTCTCCTGTCTCTATGCAGGCGAAAACCCCTGGCCGCATGGGCGGGTTCCGGTCCTTCGTCGCGGACGCAGCGGGTTCGGGCGGTTTGGCCCACCGCGCGATGGCGCGATGGTCAGTGCTTCAGCGGCTTCGAGATTGGGGATCTGTTCACTCGGCGTCGGCCTGCACCGAGGGATGCGCCTTCCGGAACGCCTCCAGTTCGGCGCAGTTCGCATCGATCGCGACCAGGGTCGGGAAAGCGGATGTGTCACACTCCAGCCGGCGTGCGTTGAACATCTGCGGCACCAGGCAGCAATCGGCGATCGTCGGGCTGTCGCCGAGAATGAAGCGGCCGTTCCGCCCTTCCGCCGTCACGAAAGCCTCGAGCCGGCCAAGTCCGTCCTCGACCCAGTGGCGATACCAGGTGTCGATCGCGTCCTGGTCCTGGCCGAGATCGTGCTTGAGGTAGCGCAGCACGCGCAGATTGGCGAGCGGATGGATGTCGCAGGCTATCAGCAACGCCGCAGCGCGGGCATAGGCGCGCTCGGCGAGGCCTTGCGGCAGTAGTGCGGGCTCGGCAAAGCGCTCCTCGAGATATTCCATGATCGCGATCGACTGCACGAGAAGTCCGTCGCCCGTCTCGAGCGCCGGGATCAGCCCCTGCGGATTATGCGCGGCGCGATAGGCCGGCAGCGGCTCTCTCCTCAGCAGGTGGACCGCCTCCTGCTCGGCCTCGATTCCCTTGAGGTTGAGCGCGATCCGCACCCGGTAGGCGGCCGACGAGCGGAAATAGCCATAGAGTTTCATGGGGCACCTTCCTCAGCGGCCGGCTTATTCGGTGATGCCGCGTCTGTCATTCGCGGCCGCCGTTGCGGTCCCCAGTTTTGATCCCTATAGCGGCGCTCGCGTCGGGGAGTGGCGCAGCCTGGTAGCGCATCTGCTTTGGGAGCAGAGGGTCGCAGGTTCGAATCCTGTCTCCCCGACCATTTTCCGATCTCATAGCGGTCGAGCCGCTGGCGCCGTCGCTCGGCAGAAATCGCGGCGCTATATCTACCCAGGATCAAAGGGGAGTTCATGTTTCGCCGCGCGGTATCGCGTCGAAGAAGGCCTTCAGGTCCATCGGGAAGGGAAAGATGATCGTCGAGGTGCGCTCGTTGGCGATCACGTTGAGCGTCGACAGGTAGCGCAGCTGCATGGCCTCGGGCCGCTGTCCGAGGATTTCGGCGGCCTCGAGCAGCTTCTGCGCGGCCTGCTGCTCACCTTCGGCGTTGATCACCTTGGCGCGGCGTTCCCGCTCGGCCTCGGCCTGGCGCGCGATCGCGCGCACCATCGATTCATCGATGTCGACATGCTTGATCTCGACATTGGCGACCTTGATCCCCCACGCGTCGGTCGCTGCGTCGAGGATTTCCTGAATGTCGGCGTTGAGCTTGTCGCGCTCCGCCAACATCTCGTCGAGTTCGTGCTTGCCGAGCACGGATCGCAGGGTGGTCTGGGCAAGCTCGCTGGTCGCCTGCATGAAATTCGCAACCTGGATGGTGGCCCGTTCGGGTTCCACCACCCGGAAATAGATGACGGCGTTGACCTTCACCGAGACGTTGTCCCGCGAGATCACGTCCTGGGTCGGGACGTCGAGCACGACCGTTCGCAAATCCATCCGCACCATCTGCTGCACGAAGGGGATGATGAGAATGAGTCCCGGTCCCTTGACGCCGGTGAAGCGCCCCAGCGTGAACACGACGCCACGCTCATATTCGCGCAATATCTTGACCGCCGCCATAAGAAAAACCAGGACGATGGCGATCGTGGGAATGTAGAAGGCCAGGCTGCCCAACATATCCATTCTATTTCTCCTCGGTTCGAGCGGCGGCGGCGTTGGCCAGGCCTGCTCGTTCTTGAGCTTCCACCCCCAGCGTTAGGCCATCGATTGTGGTAACCCGCACGGGAGTGCCGGTGTTCAACTCATGCGAGCCTTTCGCCTGCCACCGTTCGCTATGAACGAAGATATGACCCCTGCCATTCTGCCAGTCGAGAACCGTGCCAGTGGCGCCGATCATTTGTTCGCGCCCGCTCACGATCTTTTGCCGGTGAGCCGCTAACGCCAGTCGCGCGATGACGGCCGTCATCGCCAGGCTGGCGAGGGCAGCTCCCCCCAGCACCGGCCAGTCTATCTGGAACTGCGGGATATCGGTGTCGATCATGATTGCCGCTCCCAGCACGAAGGCGACGACGCCTCCTATGCCCAATATGCCAAACGACGGCGCGAAGGCCTCGGCCGTCATCAGTCCGATCCCCAGTAGAATGAGCGCAACGCCAGCGTAGTTCACTGGCAGGGCGGTGAGCGCATACAGGCCGGTCAGGAGACAGATCGCTCCGATCGTGCCCGGATAGAGCGCGCCGGGATTCATGAACTCGAACATCAGCCCATAGATGCCTATCATCATCAGAATAAGTGCGATATTGGGATCGGTGATCGCCGACAGCAGCCTGGTGCGCCAGTTCGGATCGACGTCGACCAGCACAAGCTTCCGCACATCGATCGTCACCTTGGCGCCGCCGGCCGTAACCGGGCGACCGTTGATCTGCTTCAGCAGATCCGCCCGATCGCGAGCAACGACGTCGATGACCTTCTGTTCAAGCGCGGCCTGCGCCGACAGGCTTGCCGCGCTCCGGACGGCGGCTTCGGCCCAATCCGCGTTGCGACCCCTGAACTCGGCCAGCGATCGGATATAGGCGACGGCATCATTGAGCGCCTTCGCTTCGCTTGCGCCGCTTGGCTTGGGGGAACTCCCCGTCTTGTCCGGCTTGGGCTTCTCCGGCGGCGCGGAGAACGGGCTTCCGCCGCCGCCCAGTTGGACCGGCGTCGCGGCACCAACGTTGGTGCCGGGTGCCATCGCGGCGATATGGCTTGCGTAAAGGATGAAGGCGCCCGCGCTCGCCGCGCGGCCTCCGCTCGGACTGACATAGGTGACCACCGGTACCGGCGAACGCAGGATTTCCCGGATGATCTCGCGCATGGAACTGTCGAGCCCGCCAGGCGTGTCCATCTGAATGACGACGATCGGCGCGCGATCCGCCCCGGCACGGGCGAGCGCGCGGGTAACATAGTCCGACGTCGCCGGACCGATCGCACCGTTGACATGCAGTACAGGCGCTGTCCTGCCGGTTTGCGCCGTAACGGGAGCGAGCCAAAGGAGCAGCGCCCCAAGCGACAGGGTGAGCAGTCCCAAGGCGCCTCGCCACGGGAGCCGAACAGGTCGGGCCTTGAGCATCATCCGAACTCCCTCCTGCGCTCGATACCTCCACGGTGGACCATAAAAATGCATAAGGAGCGCCTGGAAGCGGACTTCGCATTTTTGGCCGATCACACTGCGCCAGCCGCAGCCAAGGGTGCCCAGCACTAGCAGACCAGCAGCAGTCTCGCGGGGTTTGCGTTCTCATCCCGCGCTGTCGCGGCAGCCTCATGCGCTGGCGTATCGGCTCCACTATAGCATGGATCGGGGGTTCAGACATGTGTCGAATACCGGCATGGGTCGCTCACGCTGTGGCAGCGCGGGCGCTCGATCCGATCCAGACAGAGCTAGCCTCTGTTATGGGAGTGGATCGATGTCCCCGTCTTTTTCATCAGATCCTCCAGCCGGAGCCGCTCGTGCGCCAGCGCCGCCTGGGCTCCACGATAGGCGTGCCGGCCACGAAGGCAGCGGAGAGCATAGCTGAGCGGAGGTGCCTTGGGGGTCTCCCCGGCCAGGAAGTCACGCGCTTCGATTCACTGACCGAAGAGCGGCGCGCATAAATATGGAGAACGAATCCCCCGGCATGCTCGACGAGCGCATCAAGAGTCGATCCGCCCCCATCCGCTTCCACCCGCAGCTTCTTGTTCCCTTGCCGTTGCGGGCGCCGCCGGCGGGATCGAGGATCGGCACGTGGGATGGAACGATTCCGGTCATAAGCTCTTTCCCCGAGAACGCTCCGCTCTGGCTTCCGCTATTTCGCAGCTTCTCGCCTGGAAGCCGCTATGGCCGCCGGCGGGGATTCGATAATGGGCCGCCATATTGTTTGATCTGAACGAACTGCCGCTCTGGGCGGTCGCCGCGATCTTCGTTGCGGCGGCAACGTCGATCTGGTTGGCTGGAACACGGCTCTCCGGCTATGTCGACGCCATCTCGACCAAGACCGGTATTGGCAAGGCATTCGCCGGGATGCTTCTTCTCGGAGGTATAACCTCGCTGCCCGAAATGGCCGCGGTGAGCACCTCCGCGGCGGCGGGTAATACACCGCTGGCGGTCAATAACCTGCTCGGCACGGCTTCGATCAACCTGATGCTGCTGGCGGTCGCGGACATCATCTATGGTCGTGACGCTCTGACTTCGGTGGCGGCGAAGCCCTCGACGTTGATGCAGGGTGTTCTCTCGATGCTTTTGGCCGCTGCGGTTGCGATGGTGGCGATCATCGGTGATGTCCCCGTCCTAGGAGTTGGTGCGGGCTCCGCAATGCTGGCCCTCAGCTGCGGCGTGGCACTGTGGATCTCGTCCGATTTCGAGCATCGGCACGTGTGGATGGTGGCCAGGTGGGATCGCGATAGCGGCACAGAACCACCGTCTTCTTGCGTAGCTCGCGGTCGGCGGCGGCAGATCAAGGACGATTTGAGGCGTTGGCCACTCCGTAAGCTGATAATCGCGACCGGTTTTGTTGCGGCGGTCATCCTCATTGGTGGCTTCCTTCTCGCGATTTCAGCGGACACGATCGCGATCAGGACTGGACTCACGTCGGGAATGATCGGATTCGTGCTTGTCGGATTGTCCACCTCATTGCCGGAAATCAGTACAGTCGTCGCGGCGGTTCGTCTGCGCCATTATGACATGGCCGTTGGCGACATCTTCGGCACGAATTTGTTCAATATCGCTCTGATCTTTCTCGCGGACGCAATTTATCAGGGAGATCCCGTCCTGTCGGTCGCGGGGCGTTTCGAAATGATCGGTGCGATCCTGGCCGTACTGCTTACCGGCGTGTTCGTCATCGGTCTGCTTGAGCGGCATAACCGTGCGATTCTCCGAATGGGGTTCGATTCCCTCGCGGCGCTAGCGCTGTTCGCTGTCGGCCTAGTCGCCTTGGCAAGGACGGCCAGCTGAGGCCGGAACTGAGGTCCACTCCACTGTGTTCGCGCCTGCACGTTGGAGGTCAAAGCAGGCCGCTCGATCATGCCATTCGCCAACGTGCCAGCGGCGGCGCCCAGCCTTGAGAGCTTTGCCCGCCAGCCGCGAAGGCTGGCGGGCGGAACAAGCGCACCTCGCGACGTCAGAACCTGGCGGTCAGCGAACCGCCGAACTGGCGTCCTACTTGAGGATTGGCATAGTCGAGGAATGTGCCAACCGAGTTTCCGGACGATTGGCCGCTATAGGTGGTGTTGTCGGTCACGTTCTTGACGAACCCCGCGATCTCCAGCGTAACATTGCCGGTCGGAGGAAATTCGTAGCGGGCAGCCAGATCGATCTTGCCGACCGGCGGGATCGAACCCCGGGGATCGTTGAGGATGTTCGTCTCATACCGCGAAACATAGGTGAACACCGCGTTCAGCCCCAGCGTGCCGCTGCCCAGATCGGTTACATAGTCGGAGACGAGGCCCGCCGTGAACTTCGGCGTGCGCCGCAGCTTCAGCCCCGACAGATCGGCCGTGCCCTGGCCTAGGTTGCCGACGAAGCTGAGATATTTGGCCTTCATGTAACCCGCCGACGAGCTGATCGTCCAGCCACGCACGGGCACCACCGCGAGTTCAACCTCGACACCTTGGTAGCGCGCCTTGGCGGCGTTCACCGTCACCGTGCCGTTGGACGTGCCCTGGATGACCAGCAGGTCCTCCTGCTTGTTTTTCATCGTGTTGTGATAAGCGGCGATGTTGAAGCGGACGCGGTTGTTGAGAAAATCGCTCTTCAACCCGATTTCGTAGGCGTCGAGCGTTTCCGGCTGGAACGGGATGACCAGCGACGGATTCGGCGGCCGGCCATTGAAGCCGCCGACGTTGTAACCCCGGCTGAAGCTCGCATATGTCAGCACCCGCGGCGTGATCTTGTACTCCAGCCCCACCTTGGGCGTGAGCTTGTTGAACTTCGCCGAATCCTTCCTGTTGCCGACGAGGGCCCCGAGCGCGGTGAGGTCACGCACGCTCGACGCGACAGGCGCATATTGCGTGAAGTCGATCGTCTTGCGGTCCCAGGTCTGGCGCGCGCCGACCGTCAGCTTGAGCTCATCCGTCAACTTATAGTCGCCCTGGAAGAATATCGCGAAGGAGCGTGTGCCGATGATGGTGTTGAACGAATTGAGCGAGTTCAAAAATCCGGTGCCCGGAACGACCGGCGCAATCGCCGCCAGATCAAGGGAGACGTTCTGGAAAGCGTTATATTTCCCCTTGAAGTAGAACAGGCCGGCCACGAAATTAAACGGACCGTCAAGCTTGCTCTCCGCACGAACTTCCTGCGAGAACTGGTGATATTTCTGCGGCTTCTGAATACGGAACAGCGCGAAGCGCGTGCCGTCCGCGTCGAAATTGTCCTCCTGCTTCAGCTCGCGATAGCCTGTGATGCCCACCAGCTTCACGCTATCCGCGTCGTAGCCGGCTTCGAATGTCACCGCGTTGAGATTGAGGTACGAAGGATCGATGTTGGGGGTCTGCTCGACCGAGTTGCGCTTCTTGGACGGCGGAAGGCAGACGACGGCGGTCGCCGGATTCAAGCAGAGTCCGTTCGCGCCGCCGAAATAGCCGGGCACTCCAAGCGGGACGACGTTCGGGGTCAGGATCGGCGCGAATGGTGGGATCTGGGTATCGTCCTCCTGCCGCTCGAGCGTCAACAGCATGCTGAGGCGGTCGGTCGGGGTGGCGTTCAGCGAGAATACGAAATCCTTGAGATCCCGGTCGCCATAATGGCCCCCGAAGACCCTGTTCTTGAAATGGCCGTCATCCTTCTGGACCGAGATCGCCGCCTTGGCGGCCAGCTTGCCGGGGATCAACGGACCAGAGATCACGCCCTCATAATAGTTCTGACCGAAGCTGCCGAGCGTCAGGCGCAGCTTTCCGGTCACGGGGCCATCAGGGTTGGGCCGCGTGCGGATCACGTTGATCGTGCCGCCGGTCGTGTTCTTGCCGAAAAGCAGCCCCTGCGGCCCGCGCAACACTTCGATCCGCTCGACGTCGAAAGCTCCGAGCAGCGCGCCGGTGCCAACGCCCAGCGGCACGCCGTCCAGCGTGATGCCCACGCCCGATTCAGAACTCTTTTCGACGTCCTGCTGCGAGATGCCGCGCAGACTGAACTGCGGCGTGTTCATGCTGCCCGCCGATCCGATGATGGTGAAGCCCGGGACCAGACCCTGGAGGCCGGTGATCGTCGAGGTGTTCATCTTCTCCAGCGCGTTCGCGCTGAACGCGGACACGGCGACCGGCACGCTCTGCAGCGGCTCGGCGCGACGCTGCGCCGTGACGATGATCTCTTCGAGTCCGGTCGTCTCGGATACCTCCGGGGCGGCTCCCTGCGCGAAAGCTGCCGAGGACAGCCCCGCGACGACGAACGATACCGACGTCGCAATAATCCCTTTCATTCGTATTCTCCCTTGGTCGATACGTCCGAGACGTTCGAGTGCATATTCAAGAGGTTCCAGTGCAAATCGCCTCGAGTCCGGCCGGCGCAATGGATCGCTCGGGCCGGCCCGTTATTACGAACCAGGCCTATTGTCGACCGACTTCTCTCGATCGCCGAGCCTTATGGCGACGTCGAGCCCTCTGGCGTCGTCGAACCGAGATCTCCATGCATGGATCGGCTGGCGAGGCGGCGATCATCGCGGTCGGCGTCGCCGTCCGCCAGCTTCGCTGACATATAGGGGCGGGCGGTTTTTCGAAGATCCCCTAATAAGGAATGGCCCTCGCTCCGGGGGCGGGGAGCGAGGGCCGACCTGACGTTCGTCACGCAGGCGGGGCGCAACCATTGTCCTCGAGCAACAGGGGGGAATCCCGAGAACGACTGCGACCGCTGAAAGGACAAATAGGTCACATAACCTGTCGCCTCAATGAACGGATCGGCTATTTTCGGGGCCCCTTGGGGCGTGGGTCGTCCCATTTGAACGTTCTGTCGCTGATCGGCATCCCATAGCGCTGATTCGTGAGCCGCACGGTCGACCGGCCATTCTGCGCATCGAGGACGGTCCAGCCCTGCAGCGTGAGGCCGGCAGGGCCGCCGCCGCGCGCGAAGACGATCGTGATCGTGCCGAACTCCGGATGTTTCGGATCGCGCGCCTCGACCGTGATCGTCCCCGGCACCGCCGATGGAACCGCCTTGGCGAAGCGGCTCATGTCCTTACGCGGATCGATCAGCACCGACAGCGGCGAATTGCCGACCGGCCAACGCGACACCTGCCGCACCGAATAGTCGATCATGGTGAGCGCCGTTCCGTCGCCGACGATCAGCAGCGGTACGCCCTTCTGATATTGGAAGCGAATCTTACCCGGCTGCCGCAGGCTGAGCGTGCCCGGCAGCGATTTGCCGTTTCGGTCGGTCTGAACGAAATCGGCGGTCATCGTGCTGATCCCGCGCAGATGGGCCGCCACCTCGGCGAGCGAGCCAGTCTGCGCCGCGGCGGGCGCCGCGGTCATGATCGCGGCGGGAATAAGAGAGGCGAAAAGCGGGCGCATGCGAGTCCAGTTCTGGTCATTTCGGCTGGCGATTTCGGGGCAGCTGGAACAGCTGCCGGCCCGGAATCGCGGTTACCATGAGCACGCTTATGCCCAAGCCCCGCTGAATTGGGAATGAAGCGCCGACGTCACGCACGTAGCGATGTTTCCGGCCGGTCGTCCCCTATATAGAGTAGGCCGATGAACAGCCGCGCCCTGACCGATGCCGAAAAGGCACTCACGCGATCGGTGTTCGGCGACGCGATCGATCCCGGACGGATCACCATCCGGCAAGCGCGCTGGTGGCCGTTCCAGCCGCGCAATGCGCTGATGGCCCCCGACGGCCATATCTGGTGCCATCCGAAAGGCCACCTCTATCGCCCCTGCTACGCCGGGGCCAGCCTGAAGATGCAGGCCCTGTTCGTCCATGAAATGACGCATGTCTGGCAGGCCCAGCGGGGCGGCGGCTGGTATCTGCCGCTGATGCGCCACCCCTTCTGCCGCTATGAATATACGATAAGGCCGGGGAAGCGCTTCGCCCGCTACGGCATCGAGCAACAGGCGGAAATCGTCGCGGATGCCTTTCTGCTGCGGAAGGGCGTGGCCAGGCCGGACAAGCCGGAGCTTGCGGTATACGAGGCGTTGCTGCCCTTTTAAGGCCGGAGGCTTCCGCTGCGGCTCGATAACCCCTACATGCGGCCCATGATCCCCACCGGCCTGCTCGGCGGCAGCTTCAATCCCGCGCATTACAGCCATCGCCATATCAGCCTGTTCGCGGTCCGCGCGCTGGGCCTGGCGGAGATGTGGTGGCTGGTCTCGCCGGGCAACCCGCTCAAATCGGCGGAGGGCATGGCGCCGCTCCATGCACGGCTCGCTTCGGCGAACAAGATGGCGCGGCGCGCGCCGATCCGAGCGACCGCGATCGAGGCGCGGCTCGGCACCCGTTACACCGCCGATACGCTGCGCGCGCTGATCCGGCGCCATCCCGAGCGCCGCTTCATCTGGATCATGGGCGCCGACAATCTCGCTCAATTCGACAAGTGGCAGGATTGGCGCGGCATAGCGCGGCGCGTCGCCATTGCCGTGATTGCCCGTCCAGGCTATAATGGAGGTGCCCGCGCCTCCAGGGCGATGGGCTGGTTGCGGCGTTTCGTCCGGCCCGCTGCCAAGGCGAAAGATTGGACGGCATGGAGACCGCCGGCACTCGTGCTACTGCACTTCTATCCTGATCGCGGCTCCGCAACGCGGCTCCGGGCCAAGGACCCTCGCTGGCATCGTTCCTACGACAACTCAGGCTTGCGCGACCGTTTGACGCGTCGGCCGCTCTCATGAAGGAGGTACATTGACCACCCCAGACAGCATCAGGTCTCCCAGACAATCGTCTGGAGCCGAAGATGCGGACCCCTCAGCTAGGCTCCACGAGCTGGTGCTGAAATCGCTCGACGACGATCAGGCCGTCGAAACCGTGTCGATCCCGCTCGCGGGCAAATCCTCCATCGCGGATCATATGGTGATCGCCTCGGGACGCTCGACCCGCCAGGTCGCGTCGATGGCGGCCAAGCTCGCCGACAAGATCAAGAGCGAGACCGGCAAGACCGTTCGCGTCGAGGGGCTTCCCACCGCGGACTGGGTCCTGATCGACGCGGGGGACGTGATCGTCCACCTGTTCAGGCCCGAAGTACGCAGCTTCTACAATCTCGAGCGGATGTGGAATTTCGGCGACGCGCCCGCCCCCGTGGCGGCGCAGGGCTGAAATAGACGCCGGCGGCGGGGGCCGAAACCAGCTTGCTGCTGCACATCGTCGCTCGGGGCAAGATCGGGCACGGTCCCGAGGCCGATCTGGTCGACCGCTACCTCAAGCGGATCGCCTGGCCGATGCGCGTCACCGAATTGCCCGAAAGCGGCGGAAAGATGCCGCCGCGCAATCCCGGCACCATGATCGTCATGCTCGATGAGAAGGGCGAACAGCTCGGTTCGGCGGCGTTCGCCGAGAAGCTCGGCCGCTGGCGCGACGACGGAGTGCGCGAGGCCCGCTTCCTGATCGGGGCCGCCGACGGTTTCGACGAACGGCAGCGTGGCGACGCCGACCTCCTGTTCGCCTTCGGCAAGGCGACCTGGCCGCATCTGCTCGCCCGTGCGATGCTGGCCGAGCAATTGTGGAGAGCGACGAGTATTCTCGCGGGCCATCCCTATCATCGGGAGGGGTGATGAAGCGGAGTGATCTGGAAAGCCCTCTCGGAAACGGGGAGGGAGACCGCCGAGGCGGGTGGAGGGGAATGCGCGACGCCGGAATCCTCCCCCTTCCTTCGCTACGCGAACGGTCCCCCTTCCCGTTTCGGGGAGCGATCATGGCCGCAGCTCTCCTCCTGGGCATACCTACCTCGGCCCCCGCGCTCGATCGCGACGCCACTGTCGCCGAGCAGCAGCGCTCGCTTCAGGACGCGCGCCGCGCCGCTCACGCCGCCGAACGGCGCGCCGCGCAGCTCGAGCGGCTGGCCTCGGCAATGTCCCGTGCCGCCGATCGGGCGGAGGCCGAGCAGGCCGCCGCCGCCGCCGAGATCCAGGCGGCCGAGGCGCGAATCGCCGCGGCGGAGGCTCGGATCCGCATCGTCGACAGGCTCCGCGCGAGGCAAAGAGCGCGGCTGGCCGAGCGGCAGGGGCCGATCGTCCGGCTGACCGCCGCGCTCCAGACAATGGCTCGCCGCCCGGCGGCGCTGGCGCTGGTCCAGCCGGGTTCGGTCGATGACATGGTCCATGTTCGCGCGCTGCTCGGCTCGACCCTGCCCGAAATTCGCGTTCGCACCGCCGGTCTGCGTGCCGAGGTGGCGCGCGGCGACGAACTGCGCCGCCGGGCCGAGAAGGCGGTCGCCGACCTGCGCCATGAGCAGGTGCGGCTCAAGGCCGGCCGCAAGGCGCTGGCGCGGCTCGAAGCCGATCGGCGTCGGCGCTCGCAAGGGCTGGTCGACGACGCGATGGCCGAGCAGGACCGGATGATCGCGATGGGCGAGAAAGCCCGCGACATCGCCCAGCTGATCAGCAGCCTCGGCGATCAGGCCGATGTCCGCGCGCGGCTCGCCAGCCTGCCGGGCCCCCGCCTGCGCCCCGCCATTCCCGGCAGGGCACCGCCCCCGCCCGGGGCCTTCGCCCTCATCACCGCCGCGGCCAACGTGCCGCCGCCCTATCGGCTCCCGGTGGTCGGGAAGCTCGTCGCGGGGATGGGCGAAATCTCCGAATCGGGCGTTCGCGCGCGGGGCCTGACCCTCGCGACGGCGCGCCACGCGCAGGTCGTCTCGCCCGCGCGCGGGCGAATCGCCTATGCGGGGCCGTTCCGCGGCTATGCCGGAATCGTCATCATCGATCATGACAATGGCTGGGCGACGCTGGTCACCGGGCTGGGCGCGCTGAGCGCGAAGGTCGGCCAGGAAGTGATCCAGGGCAGTCCGATCGGCACCGCGGACGGCCGCGACCCCCGCATCACCGTGGAATTGCGCCACAGAGGCCAACCCATGGATATTCTGCCGATCGTTTCGGGTTGATGGCGTGCGGGGCCATATCGATCGCGTCGGCCGCCCGCGGCCGACCGTGACGAACCGCATTGACCGGCAATGCTTTGCTAACCATGTTCGTGACACAATGGTGCGCGAGGCGAGTATTTCCCGCACCGCGAAGAGCCTGTACCAAGGGCTCTCCTGCAGAGGTTGAGCGAGACTGATGAACAAGAAGACCCTGTTGCGTTCGGTTGGACTTTTCAGCGCCGGTGCGCTGGCCGCCACTCTCACACCCGCGATCAGCGCGGTGGACGTCAGCACCTATAAGGAGCTGGACCAGTTCATGAGCGTCTTCGAGCGGGTGCGCGCGGACTATGTCGACAAGGTCGACGACCGCACCCTCATGAAGGGCGCGATCGACGGCATGCTCGCCAGCCTCGATCCGCACAGCTCCTACCTCGATTCGCGCGACCGGCAGAACATGCGCACCCAGACCCAGGGCAGCTATGGCGGCCTTGGCCTCTCGGTCACGATGGAAGACGGCGCGGTCAAGATCATGACCGCCCAGGAAGATACGCCGGCCGGCCGGGCGGGCCTCAAGACAGGTGACTATATCACCCATCTCGACGGCAAGCTGCTCTACGGCGGCACGCTCGACGAGGCGGTCGATCAGATGCGGGGCCAGCCCGGCAGCAAGATTTCGCTGACCGTGGTCCGCCCCGGCCGCGACAAGCCGTTCGACGTCGCGCTGACCCGGGAGGTGATCCAGCTCAAGCCGGTCAAGTGGGAGGTCAAGGACCAGGTCGGCGTCATCAACATCAATACCTTCGTCAACTCGAACACCGGCGATTCGGTGCGCGCGGCGATCGCCGGCATTCAGAAGTCGCTCGGCCGCGACCCGCTCGGCTATGTCATCGACCTGCGCTCGAATCCAGGCGGCCTGCTCGACCAGGCTATCGACGTGTCGGACATCTTCCTCGAGCGCGGCGAGATTGTCTCGCAGCGTGGACGCGAGAAGGGCGACATCGAACGGCGCTTCGCGACCTCGGGCGACATGGCGCACGGCCTGCCGATCATCGTGCTGGTCGATGCCGGCTCGGCGTCCGCCGCGGAGATCGTCGCGGGCGCGCTACAGGATCAGAAGCGCGCCCTGGTGATGGGCGAGCGCAGCTTCGGCAAGGGCTCGGTCCAGACGGTGCTCGAGTTGTCCGACGATACCGCCCTCAAACTGACCACCGCGCGCTATTTCACGCCGTCGGGCCGCTCGGTGCAGGAGGGAGGAATCAGTCCGGATATCCTTGTGCCGCAGCTCAGCGACGCCGATTACAAGAGCCGTCCGCGCCTGCGCGAGGCCGATCTGCGCCGCCACCTGATCAACGAGGCGAAGATCGACGACAAGGTGCTCGAGGACGACGGCAAGACCGATCCGCGCTTCATCCTGACCGCCGAGGCGCTCAAGAAGCAGGGCGTCGAGGATTTCCAGCTCGACTATGCGATCAAAACGATCTCGCGCATGGCCCAGCCCGCGCTGCGCACAGCGCTCGCCGGCGCCAAGCGCGGCGCGCGGTAAAAAATATCTCCTCCCCTCCGGGGGAGGAGAGAAGAAGGGATGGTCGGGGCTTATCTCCCTCGTCACCCGACGCTATATCCTCCGGATGACCCGCTTCGCCCAGGCCCGGCTCGCCGCCCTCCTGCTTCCTGCGGCGCTGATCGCCGGCGCGCTCGGCTCGCAATATGTCGGCGGGCTGTTCCCCTGCGAGATGTGCCACTGGCAGCGCTGGCCGCATTATGCCGCGATCGCCCTCGCGCTGATCGCCTTCATCGCGCCCGAACCCATCGCCCGCATCGCCGTCGCGCTGGCGATCGCCGCGATCCTGGCCAGCGGAGCGATCGGCGTCTTCCATGCCGGGGTCGAATATCGCTGGTGGGAGGGCATCACCCGCTGCTCTGCGCCGCCGATGGGCGGATCGAGCGCCGACCTGCTCGCGCGGATCATGGCGACGCCGATGATCCAGTGCGACGTGCCGCAATGGACACTGTTCGGCATCTCGCTCGCCGGCTTCAACGCGATCGTCTCGATCCTCGGCGGGCTTGCGATCATCGCTTTGTGGAGACACCGCCTATGAGCACCAGTGAACGCCAGCGCGCGGCGATGCTGCGGGTGGACCAAGCCGGCGAGTATGGCGCGACGCGCATCTATGCGGGCCAGCTCGCGGTGATGGGCCAGCGGCCGGGTGAGGCGCGGGCGATCGCCCGCATGGCCGAGCAGGAGGCGCGCCACCGCGCGATCTTCGATCGGATGATCGCCGCCCGGGGGGTCCGCCCGACCGCACTCCAGCCGCTGTGGAACGTCGCTGGTTTCGCGCTGGGTGCGGCAACCGCGTTGATCGGGCCGAAGGCGGCGATGGCCTGTACCGCGGCGATCGAGACCGAGATCGACCGCCATTATGGCGAGCAGCTCGATCAGCTCGGCGATCAGGACCCCGAGCTGCGCGAGGCGATTGGCGAGTTTCGTGCCGAGGAAATCGAGCATCGCGATACCGCGCTCGCCGCCGGCGCGGAACAGGCGCCGGCCTATTCGCTTCTGTCCGGCGCGATCAGGCTCGGTTGCCGGATTGCCATCGGGCTTTCGCGCCACATATAAAGGATATCCACAGGACAGGATCCGCGCCGATGAAGACGACCCGCTTTCTCTCCACGGCGCTGACGATCCTCGCGATGGCGCCGCTCGCGCCCTTCGCCGCGCCGCTGCAGGCCCAGCGCAGCGAACGCGTACTGACCGTCTTCGGCAAGGACCCCTGCCCGACCAGCAACGGTGAGGAGATCGTCGTCTGCCGCCGCATGCCCGAAGCGGAACGCTATCGCATTCCCGAGGAGCTGCGCCGGACCACCGATCGCGGCAACGAGACCTGGGGTGATCGCGCCTCCAGCATCGAATATGTCGGCAGGACCGGAACCGCCAGCTGCTCGCCCAGCGGAGCGGGCGGCGCTTCGGGCTGCATGCGCGAAATGGCGCGCAAGGCCTGTGAGGAGGACAAGCAGGAGGGCAAGAAATGCGGGATCAAATTCTGACGTGATCCCATCGTTCCGCTTCCGAGGCGGAATGTTTCATTCAGCCCCAGGAAAGCCCATCAGGCGTTATCTCTTGCCATGAAGCTCCTCATCACGCTCCCGCTGCTGCTGGCGGCCGCTCCGGTTTTCGCCGCGCCCGAGACTTCGCTGGCCGAACCGCCCCCGCCGCAGATCAGCACCCTCGTCGTCTTTGGCGACGATCCATGTCCGCGCAGCCGCGAGGACGAGATCATCGTCTGCGCCCGGCAGCCCGAGAGCGACCGCTACCGGATCCCCAAGGAGCTCCGGAAGAAGCGGAAGGCGGAGGTCGCCGCCCAGAGCTGGATCGAACGCGCCCGCACCCTCGACATGGTCAGCAAGAAAGGGCTGCCCAACAGCTGCTCGCCGCATGGATCGAACGGGCAAAGCGGCTGCATGCGCCAGTTTCTCGAAGCCGCGCGCCTGGAGCGCGAGGCCGCGAAGCAGCAGGAATAATCGCGCCCCCGCCGATGGGGACACTCTTTCGAAATCGTCCCGATCGGCTATATTTGGCGGTCGAGGGGTGAATCGGTGAAGGCAATCGATCCGGACCTGCTGCTGCGAGCCTATTCAATCGGGGTGTTCCCGATGGCGGACAGCCGCGCGGCCGACGATGTCTATTGGGTCGAACCCAAGAAGCGCGGGATATTGCCGCTCGACCGCTTCCGCCTGTCGCGGTCGCTGGCCAAGACGATCCGGTCCGACCGTTTCACCGTCACCGCCGATCAGGCCTTTGCCCAGGTGGTGTCGCAATGCGCGGAGCATACGGAGGACCGGCCCGACACCTGGATTAACCCCGCGATCGAGATCGCCTATGCCGATCTGCACCGGCGCGGCCATGCCCATTCGATCGAGACCTGGCACGAAGGCCGGCTGGTCGGAGGTCTCTATGGCGTGAAGCTCGGCGGCGCCTTTTTCGGCGAAAGCATGTTCAGCCGCGAGAGCAATGCGTCGAAGGTCGCGCTCGCTCACCTCATCGCGCGGCTGAAGGTCGGCCGATTCCGCTTGCTCGATTGCCAGTTCATCACCGATCACCTCCAGTCGCTGGGCGCGATCGAGGTGAGCCGCGACGATTATGTCGGCTTGCTGGACGCCGCGATGGGGGTTGCCGGAGGTGCCGTGGGCGCCGCGTCGGGCTGGTCGCCCCCCGATTTCTTCGCGCTCGACGAATTGGCCTTGGGCGGCGCGACCGTGCCCGAGACGCGAACCGTGGCGGGGCCGATATCCGGGTGCACCATCGTGCAGCTTTTGGGCCAGACATCGTAGACCGGATGCTCGACCGCGTTTAGCGAGGGCGATTCCTTGTACAACCAGCCCGAGAAGACCCGCCGCCAGCTGCCGTCGCGGCGGCGGACGTCGGTCTGCACGAAGGCGCCGGTCAGCTTCTGATCTTCCCAGGGCGCGGTCGTCTCGCAGGCGCGCAGGCGGACGACGACCTCGCCCACCCGAATCGCCTGGCCGGGCCGCAAGGTCAGATCGCGCGATTCGCCGCTCCGCTTGTTGAGCAGCCCCAGTACCGCGACCCGCTGGCCGAGGGGAGTGCCCTCGCTGACGAGCGGCTTGTCGGGAACCTTCTCGACGACGGGCCGCGGAGCCTCGGCGACGGTGCTGTTGCCTGGCTCGGTGACATCGCCGCTCGGCGCGAGGGCGGTGGTTGCGGCCTGTTCGTCGGACTGGATCGCCTCGACAGGCGCCGCTTCCTGGCTGATCGCCTGCCACGCCACCGCCACGGCAAGGCCGCCGAGCGCGACGGCGCCCAGCAGGATGCGCTTCACGGCTCGCTCGCCCCCGTGGACGCCTCGTCGCTCGGTGCGGACTTGCTGTCGCCGGACTTGTTGATGAACTGACCGACCAGACTCATCAGGTCCATCGCCCCCTGAGTGTCGGCGATCGTGTCGCCATCCTTGAGCGGCGCTGGATCGCCGCCCGGGACCAGCGAGATGAAGGTCGCCCCAAGCAGGCCTTCCGAGGTGATCGCGGCACTGCTGTCGGCCGGCAGCTTGACCGCCGGATCGAGCGCGAGCGTCGCCTTCACCTGAAAGCTCTCCGGATCGAGCTTTTGATCGCTGACCGTGCCGACCTTGATCCCCGCGACGCGCACTTCGCTGCCGACGTTGATCCCGGTCGAATTCGGAAAGAGCGCGGTGACGTGGATCGCGCCGGCCTTGGCGCCGCCGCCGGTCGTCGACCAGGCGAACCAGATGAACCAGGCGCCGAACAGAACTACGAACAGTCCGACCAGCGCCTCACCGATATTGTCACGTAGCAGCGATCTCATGGCTCAGTTCGGGCTCCATGCCTCATAATCGCCGGTGGCGGCGGCGCGGACACCGCCCCTTTCCAGCGCTCCTGACGGCCGGTAGGCGGCCTGGGTTCCTGTCAGATTGGGCAGGGGCTCCTTCTGCCAGCTGCGCGGCGGGGGAAGCTGGTCGGGAGTAAGGTCGGTGCTGTAGTGCAGCCAGCCATGCCATTCCGGCGGTACCAGGCTGGCGTCGTTCGCGCCCGCATAGATCACCCAGCGGCGGGGCCGCCCGTCGGTCGCCTTGCCGCCTTCGAAATAGACATTGCCGAGCGCATCCTCGCCCATGCGGGTGCCGTTGAACTTGCTGAACAGCAGCGTGCCGATCGTGGCGCCGTTCCACCAGGTGAAGATTTTCTTGAGCATCAAACCTCGCTTAGCCGCTGCCTGCCGCGACACGCAACCGTTTAGGGCCTTTTCCAGCTCACCTCATCGCCCACGGCGATGCCGTTCGCCGCCGCGCCGCCGCCGATGATTTCGATCACGGCCGATACCGGCTCGCCCGAGTCGATCGGATCGAGCTTTCCCGGCACGGCGTTGGCCGCGATTCGGGCGATGGTGCCGCCGGGGCGGATGAAGATCAGGTCGAGCGGTATATAGGTGTTCTTCATCCAGAAGCTGGCGAAGCGCGGCGGTGTCATCGGGAAGATCATTCCGCCATGATCGGGCAGACTGGTGCGGTACATCAGCCCGCGCGCCTGCTCCTCCGGCGTGGCCGCGATCTCGACCTCATAATGGACCACGCCCTTGGCGGTTCTGATCTGAAGCGGAACCAGCGGGGCGGGCCGGTCGGCAACCGTCGGAGTGTCGGAGGAGCGCGCGGAGGTCGGCGCGCAGCCGGCCACGACGAGCGAAGCGAGCGCGAGCGCACCCAGCAGCCGGGCCGGAAATACCATGATCAGTCGGGGATCAGTTCCACCGCGAGCGGGCCCTTGCGGCCTTCGGCGATACGTGCCTTCATCCGCATTTCGGGCAGGAGATCGGCGAAACCGGCGCGGCGCACGGTTTCCATATGCACGAAGATATCCTGCGTATCGCCATCGCGGACGAGGAAACCGTAGCCCTTCAGCCGATTGAACCATTTGACGGTGACCGCCTCGGGCTCGCCGGCGTCGTCGATCAGCTGGTTCGGATCGACCCGATCGGCGTTGCGCTTGGCGATCAGGTCCGGATCGGGGCCGGTCGCGGTCGAGAGGTCGATCGCCAGAATCCGGCGTGCCTGCAGTCCGCGGTCGCGCGCGACGACCTCGCAGGCGATGCGCGCGCCCTCCGGCAGGGTCCGGCGGCCATGGTCGCGCAGCACCGAGAAGTGAACGAGAACGTCACCACGATCGCCATCCGTGGCGATGAAGCCGAACCCGCGGGTGGCGTCGAACCATTTGACCGCCCCCACAACCGTCTCGGCGGGCTCGCCTGAAGCCATCGACACGCGTTCCTGCCCGCTGTCCAGGCTGACGTCGCGCAATGTTACAGACGCAACAGACTGTTCATTCATTGTCAAGACACCCGCTGCTTGCACTGTCTTTTAACACAGGGCAACGCTGAAACGAAGCTATTCCGACTAGCCGCCGCCGACATCGCTCGGAAAGCCGTCGCGATCAACATCTAGTTCATCGGGGGCGATATCAAGAATGCGCAAGATGAGCTCGATCGGGTGCCCCGCGCGCGCCATCGACGCTATCCAGCGGCGCTTTTCCGCGGGATCGGGCCGCCGATCCGAAAAAGGCCCGATCCGCCTGCGCCGCGCGTAGGACATCGCCGCCTGCTCGGCTCGCGCGCCGATACGCTCGCTCAGTTCCCCGGCCGTGCCGGAATCGATTCCGGCGGCGCGTAGCGCGTTGCCGATCCGTTGCGCACCATAGCCCCGCCGCAGCAGCGAATCCGCGCGCGCGCGCGCGAACGCGCGATCGTCGACATAGCCGCGCTCGGCGAAGCGCTCGACCAGGCCCTCCACCGGTGCCGCGCCTTCCTCCGCCCAGCCGCGCTCGCGAAGTTTGCGGCGCAGATAGGCCGCGAGTTTCGCCCGGGTGGTGGCATAGCGTGCGGCATAGTCGAGCGCGGCGCGTTCAAGCGTGGCGCTGTCATAAGATGGTAATATTTTGGGAGTGGTCCGGGGCATGCGCCATGATTGTGCCACAGTCGGGCCGGATTTTGAACGCGGGCCTGCGCGAAGGCTGATGCTATAAGCGAGGCTGCCCGGCGGCCGCGGCGACCAAGGGAGGCGCGGTGATGCTGGACAGGGTGGATGGCGCTTCGAGACTGCAGAGGAACGAGATTATAATGGCATTGGTGCCGACGCCGACAGTGGACGCGCTGCCGCGCCGTTTAGCCGATTTCGATACTTTGGGAGCGGCGCTCGACTATGCCGCCACCGGTGTCCGCGGCCTTAACTTTCATGATGCGCGGGGTAATCTCGCCCAGGTCTATTCGCATGCCGAATTGCGGGCTGACGCGATCGCCAACGCCGGGCGGCTGATCGCCGCCGGCATCAGGCGGGGCGATCGCATCGCGCTGGTCGCCGAAACCGGCCCGCATTTCGGGGCCCTGTTCTTCGGTGCGGTCTATGCCGGCGCCTGGCCGGTGCCGCTGCCGCTGCCGACTTCGTTTGGTGGCAAGGACAGCTATATCGATCAGCTCGCGATTCAGCTCTCGAGCTCGGAGCCGTCGCTGTTCTTCTATCCGGCCGAGCTTGACGAGATGTGCCGTGCCGCCGCCGCGCGGCGTGGTGTCGAGGCGATCAGCTTCGAAGCGTTCGGGGACTATCCGGTGGTCGATGCCGTGCTGCCGCAGGCCCGGCCCGACGACATCGCCTTCCTGCAATATTCGAGCGGCTCGACCCGCTTCCCGCATGGCGTCTCGGTCACCCACCGCTCGCTGCTCAACAATCTCGCGGCGCACGCCCATGGCATGCACTTCGAAGACGATGACCGCTGCATCAGCTGGCTGCCCTGGTATCATGACATGGGGCTGGTCGGCTGCCTCCTCTCGCCGGTCGCCAATCAGATGTCGACCGACTATATCAAGACCGAGGATTTCGCCCGGCGCCCACTCGCCTGGCTCGACATGATCAGCCGCAATCCCGACAGCTCGATCAGCTACTCGCCGACCTTCGGCTACGACATCTGCGCGCGGCGCATGTCGAGCCAGACCCGGGCGTCGGACCGCTTCGATCTGTCGCGCTGGCGGCTCGCCGGCAACGGCGCCGATATGATCCGTCCGGACGTGATGCAGGCCTTCGTCGACGCTTTTTCCGAGGCCGGCTTCCGTGCCGATGCCTTTCAGCCGAGCTACGGCCTTGCCGAGGCGACGCTCGCGGTCTCGATCATGCCGCCGCGCGAAGGCATCGTCGTCGAGCTGGTCGCCGAAACCCAGCTGTCGGGCGGCGACCACAGCCAGGATCGGCCGCGCCGGTTCCGCGCGGTCGTCAATTGCGGCAAGCCGGTGCGCGACATGAAGGTCGAGGTCCGCGACGACGACGGCGCGGTGCTGCCCGAGAAGATGATCGGCAAGCTGTGGTGCAAGGGCCCGTCGATCATGAAGGGCTATTTCCGCGACAAGGAGGCGACTGACGCCTGCATGGTCGACGGATGGCTCGACACCGGCGACATGGCCTATATCTCCGACGGCTACATCTTCATCGTCGGCCGCGCCAAGGACATGATCATCATCAACGGCAAGAACCACTGGCCGCAGGACATCGAGTGGGCGGTCGAGCAGTTGCCGGGCTTCAAGGCCGGCGATATCGCCGCCTTCGCGATCACCACGCCGGGCGGTGAGGAGACTCCCGCGGTACTGGTCCAGTGCCGCACATCGGACCCGGCCGAACGTGCCCGCCTGCGCGACCAGATCCGCGAAAAGGTGCGGTCGATCACCGGCATGCACTGCGTCGTCGAACTGGTGCCGCCGCGCACCCTGCCCAAGACCAGCTCGGGCAAGCTCAGCCGCGCCAAGGCGCGCAACCTCTATCTGGCTGGCGAAATTCAGGGCTACGACATCGCGGCGTGAGCCGGGATATCGCCCCGCGTGAGCGTCGCTCCGGCGGAGGCCGGTGGACCGTTTGGCTGGCGCTACTGCTCGCAGCGCCATCGACGGCGGCCCCGCTCGACGCGCTCGGCGATCCCGACCAGTTCCGCCGCGACATCGAGGCGCTCAACCACAAGCCATTGCCCGACGGCGAGCCGCTCGCCCGCGCGGTCGGCGCCGCGGTCGCTGTCGATTCGCAGCAGCGCGGCCGCTGCGCGCCGGCGAGGATCACCCTCGGCCCGCTCGAGCCGGTCAGCCTCGACGGCTCGATCACCGCGATGATCGAAAAAGGCCAGATCGAGAATGCATGGCTGGTCTCGGTCAAGCTCGACGATTGCCCGCCGGCCGATCCGATCCGGGTACTGCTGTTCCGCAGCGCCGATGGCCGCAAGCTGCAGGGCGTCTTCGCCGGCCAGGGCGAAAGCCTCGCCTGGCCGACCCTGTCGCGCGCGGCGCTGCGGGCCACCGTCGCCAAGGCGGTCGCGCGGCTGCGGCTGGCTGATCCCAAATGCGCGCCTCGCGAGCTCACGCCGGTCGCCGTGCGCATCGCCGATCGCAGCGCCGATCTGGGCCCCAATGTCTATGGCATCCGGCTGAAGGGCTCCTGGAGCGAGGTATGGGCATTCGAGCCGTGCGGCCACAGGATCGCCGTGCCGATCCGCTTCACCACCGACGGCAAGGGCGGCGCCCATTGGGACATCGACCAAAGCAGGATCGTCTATCGTCCCTGATCTACCGCGCCAGCCCCTTGCACTCCCACGCCCCCGCCGCTATGTGCCCGCCTCTCGGACCCGGAGGAGTGTAGCTCAGTTGGTAGAGCATCGGTCTCCAAAACCGAGGGCCGTGGGTTCGAGTCCCTCCACTCCTGCCATTTCAATATGGTAGGGCAAGGCCGACGGGGTCGAGAATTGCGAGGTCAAGGTCCGCGGCCGCAAGGCTCTGGAGCGGACTGAGGCCTCGTGCCGTTATTTTGAGGTTTGGCGGTTATGCAGCCGTCGATTTGGTAGTAGGCGAGGACGTGGCGAAGACTTCACCCGGCGAGTTCATCCGGCAGGTAAAGGCCGAGACGGCGAAGGTCGTCTGGCCAACCCGCAAGGAAACCGTGACGACCACCATCATGGTGGGAATCATGACGATGCTGCTGGGACTGTTCTTCTTCGGGATCGATCAGCTGTTCGCGGCGATCGTGAAGTTCCTGCTGTCGCTCTTGGGCTAAGATACGGAGACGTTGGCGTTCATGGCGCGCTGGTACATCATTCACGCCTATTCGGGCTTCGAGAACAAGGTCAAGGAATCGATCCTGGCCGATGCCGCGCGCATGGGGCTCGAGCAGCTCGTGGAGTCGGTGGAAGTGCCGACCGAGAAGATCACCGAGGTCCGCCGCGGCAAGAAGATCACCTCGGACCGCAAATTCTTCCCCGGCTATGTGCTGGCCAAGCTCAGCATGAACGACGATGTCTATCACCTGGTGAAGAACACGCCGAAGGTAACCGGCTTCCTCGGTTCGTCGGGCAAGCCGCAGCCGATCAGCGAGGCCGAGGCGGCACGCATCCTCAACACCAAGGAGGAGGCCGCCGCGGCGGCCCCCAAGGCCAAGCTCAAGGTCGATTACGAGATCGGCGACTCGGTCAAGGTGCTCGACGGCCCGTTCGCGAGCTTCAACGGCATCGTCGAGGAGCTCGATTTCGATCGCAGCCGCGTCAAGGTATCGGTGTCGATCTTCGGCCGCGCGACGCCGGTCGAGCTCGAGTTCGAGCAGGTCGAACGGGTGAAGTAATTCAGAGATTCCGGTTCGGACCGGAATGTGCCTTTGAGGCACGCGCATTGCGGGAGGCGCGCCTTCGGGAACGCCGCATGGACCGCTAAACTTGAAAGAGAGTGAACCATGGCAAAGAAGATCACGGGCTATATCAAGCTCCAGGTGCCCGCTGGAAAGGCGAATCCCTCGCCGCCGATCGGCCCCGCGCTCGGTCAGCGCGGCGTCAATATCATGGACTTCTGCAAGGCGTTCAACGCGCAGACCGGCGACCAGGAAGTCGGTACGCCGCTTCCCACCGTCATCACCGTCTATGCCGACCGCTCGTTCAGCTTCGTCACCAAGACTCCGCCGGCGAGCTATCTGATCAAGAAGGCCGCCAACCTGAAGTCGGGCTCGAAGGAGCCGGGCAAGGTGGTCGCGGCCAAGATCAAGCGCTCGCAGCTCTCGGCGATCGCCGAGGTCAAGATGAAGGACCTCAACGCCAACGATCTCGAAGCGGCGACCCGCATCATCGAAGGCAGCGCCCGCGCGATGGGCCTCGAAGTGGTGGAGGGCTGACACGATGGCCAAGCTCACGAAGAAGCAGAAGAACCAGCTCGGCTCGGTCGAGCGCGACAAGCTCTACGGCATCGATGAGGCGATCAAGCTCGCCAAGACCAACGCCACCGCCAAGTTCGACGAGACCATCGAGGTCGCGCTGAATCTCGGCGTCGACCCCCGCCATGCCGACCAGATGGTCCGCGGCGTGGTGACCCTGCCCAAGGGCACCGGCAAGGACGTCCGCGTCGGCGTGTTCGCGCGCGGTGCCAAGGCTGACGAAGCCAAGGCTGCCGGCGCCGAGGTCGTCGGTGCCGAGGATCTGCTCGAGACGATCCAGGGCGGCACGGTCGATTTCGACCGCTGCATCGCGACCCCGGACATGATGGGTCTGGTCGGCCGGCTCGGCAAGATCCTGGGTCCGAAGGGCCTGATGCCGAATCCCAAGCTCGGCACCGTCACGATGAACGTCGCCGAAGCCGTCAAGGCGGCCAAGGGAGGCCAAGTCGAGTTCCGCGTCGAGAAGGCCGGCATCATCCATTCGGGAATCGGCAAGGCCAGCTTCCCGGAAGCCGATCTGCGCGCCAATTTCGACGCGTTTGTCGACGCGATCGTCAAGGCGAAGCCGACCGGCGCCAAAGGCAAGTACCTCAAGAAGGCCGCCGTCAGCTCGACGATGGGCCCGGGCGTCAAGATCGACACCGCCGACCTGGGCGCGTGATCGGCCATCGCTTCGGGCCGTCGGTCCGGAGTCCGGAACAAGATACGGGCCGGTGCCGCGAGGTGCCGGCCCTTTTCTTTTCCGCATCTCCATACGGCCTTCCTTTCGGCGGAGGCGGGAATCTGCCATCCGGAGAGCGTCGGAAATCTTTACATGATCTTCTGACGCCAATCGTCTTTTTCGCGCAACGATCCCGGAAATCCGACGCCTCCTCAACTTGGCACACTTCTCGCATCGTACATGGCGAGCCCGTTTTTCCAGCTCGCCTTGGGCGGGGGCGGGGGGAGGTGATCCGATGGTGAGTACCGCATTCCGGGGGGGTGTTGCGCTGTTTGCCGCCATCGTGATCACCTCTCCCTGCTGGGCGAATCTGGGGGCCGCCGGCAACTGGTTGCGCGATGTTCCGCAGCCGAGTGCGCTGGGCGTGTTCCTGATCGCGGTGGCAGGGGTTTTCGTCGGCCGCCTTGCGAGCCGCAAGCGCCGCGATCCGTAGTTTCGCGTTGGGCTTAGTGGCTTCGAGTTTGCTTATTCCCCTGTAGCGTTGCGGAGCGTAACCAGGCCCCCGCCCGCCCTCACCGCTCCCTGTCGGTGGATGGCGCGCGGGGGCCGAGATTTTTCTGCGGTTGACCTGATCGGCCCGGCGCGCTTGAAGCGGCGGATGACCGGCACCCTCGAAAGGCTCGAATCGACCATAGCCGCCCGGCGCGGTGCCGATCCCGCGGCGTCCTACGTCGCGTCGCTGTTCGCGAAGGGCATGCCCAAGATCGCCCAGAAGCTCGGCGAGGAAGCCGTCGAGACGGTGATCGCGGCGATGGCGGGCGATGGCGGGTCGGTAGCCAGCGAGGCGGCCGACCTGTTGTTCCACCTGGTCATGTTGCTCGCCGCCGCCGGCGTCCCTTTGAGCGACGTCATGGCTGAGCTCGAGCGGCGGGAGGGCGTGTCGGGGCTGACCGAGAAGGCTGCGAGAAAATCACGTGAGCCGCGCCATCCCGACAAATGATCCGGAGTGACCCATGCCGATCGACGCGACCCTTCCCTATGACGACAGCAACATCTTCGCCCGCATCCTCCGTGGTGAGCTGCCGTGCAAGAAGGTGTATGAAGACGATATTTCGCTCGCCTTCCACGACATCAATCCACAGGCGCCGGTCCATGTCCTGGTGATCCCCAAGGGGCCCTATGTCTCGTGGGACGATTTCACCGCCAAGGCGAGCGATGCCGAAATCGCGGGTTTCATGCGCGCGGTCGGCCATGTCGCGCGGGAGGCGGGGCTGGTCGCCCCCGGTTACCGGCTGCTCGCGAACGTCGGCGGCCACGGTCATCAGGAGGTGCCGCACCTCCACGTCCATATCTTCGGCGGTCGCCAGTTCCGCGAGATGATCCCGCAGCCGAGAGCCTGAGGGCCGGGGCGCGATCGCCTCTGAGTGTTGCGCCGCGCACTTGTCATGACAGCCGGTTCGTTCCTAGCCTCGCCTGGGGATGGCCGCGGCGCGAACCCGGTCCTATGATGGGGTTTTGCTGCGACGATGGAAGGGCGAGCAATGACCAGCGAATATGAGGGCCCCGGCGATCTGCTGGCGCGGACTGCCAATTTCGTCGAGGACCACCTCAACCTCTATCTCTCCTCCGAAGGGAGGGACGGCCACATCCTCGAATATAGCCATGTCGGCGTACCCGCCTATCTCGGCGCCCTGCTGCTCGAGACGTTCGGCCGCAAGAGCGGCAAGCGCTACATCTCTCCGCTCATCTATGGCTATTGGGGCCAGGAATGGGTGATCGTCGGGTCGAAAGGCGGCGCGGGGGACCATCCCGCCTGGTACCTCAACCTGTGCGAGCGCGACGAGGTCAAGTTCCAGGTCGGCACCCAGGCCTTCCGGGCGCGCTGGCGCTCGCCCGAAGGCGCGGAGCGCCAGGCGGTGTGGGACTATATGGCGGCGATATTCCCCAATTACATGACCTATCAGAAGGCGGTGACCCGCGATATTCCGGTGGTGATGATGCGCCCGATCGAGCCGGTGCCGCCGTTCAAGGCGAAGTAGGGCGACAATGGGCATGGCCGCGGGTCGGTACCTCGCCCTCTGCCGAGTCCCAGGCCCACCCAATTCTGTTGCGCGTAACGAATTAGCGGCTAGGCTCCGCATCCCATGACAGGCCGCGAGTGGACAGCCCGGCCGGAAAAGGGAACTCCGCATGATATTCGGGCGCGTAAAGCCACTCGACGCCATCCTTGCCACCGCCGCGAAAAAGTCGCTGCACCGATCCCTGGGCCCCTTCCAGCTGACCATGCTGGGCATCGGCGGCATCATCGGCACCGGTATTTTCGTGCTCACCGCCGAAGCCGCGCAGAAGGCCGGCCCCGGAATGATCCTCGCCTTCGTCATCGCCGGCTTCGTGTGCGCGGTGGCGGCGCTCTGCTATGCCGAGATGGCGGCGATGGTGCCGGTCTCGGGCTCCGCCTACACCTATAGCTACGCGGTGATGGGCGAGATGGTCGCCTGGATGGTCGGCTGGGCGCTGGTGCTCGAATATGCGATCGCGGCGGGTGCCGTCTCGGTCGGCTGGTCGGGCTATGTGGTCGGCCTTTTCCAGGCGATGACCGGAATAGCCCTGCCCAAGGAACTGGTGCTCGGCCCGATCGACGGCGGCATGATCAACATTCCGGCGGCGGTAATCGCCTTGCTCGTGACCTGGCTGCTCGTGCTCGGCACCAAGGAAAGCGCCACGGTCAACGCCGTGCTCGTCGGCATCAAGGTCGCCGCGCTGTCGCTGTTCGTGGCGCTGGCGCTGCCGGTGATGAATCTCGACAATTTCGATCCCTTCGCACCGCTCGGCTTTGCGGGCATCTCGGCGGCGGCGGCGTCGATCTTCTTCGCTTATGTGGGCTTCGACGCGGTTTCCACAGCGGCGGAGGAAACCCGGGACCCGCAGCGCAACATGCCGATCGGCCTGATCGGTTCGCTCGGGATCTGCACGGTCTTCTACATGCTCGTCGCCGCCGGGGTGATCGGCGGGGTCGGCGCCCAGCCGATGCTGGACGCTTCGGGGGGCGGCATCCCCACCGGCTCGCCCGAGCTCGCCGCCGCCTGCTCGGCGATCGGCGACAGCAAGGTGGTTTGCTCGAAGGAGGCGCTGGCCTGGACGCTGCGCGAGATCGGCTGGCCGCAGATCGGCAACCTGCTTGGCCTCGCCGCCGGCTTGGCGCTGCCCTCGGTCATCCTGATGATGATGTTCGGTCAGACCCGCATCTTCTTCGTGATGAGCCGCGACGGCCTGCTGCCCTCGGTCTTCTCCAAGGTCCATCCGCGCTATCGCACGCCGCATGTCATCACGATCCTGACCGGCTGTTTCGTCGCGGTCTTCGCGGCGCTTTTCCCGGTCGGCGCGCTCGCGGACATCTCCAATTCGGGAACGCTGTTCGCCTTTGCGGCGGTTTCGATCGCGGTGCTCGTGCTGCGCAGGACCGATCCGGCGCGCCGGCGCCCCTTCCGCACGCCGGCCGTGGCGATCGTGGCGCCGGTTTCGATCATCGGCTGCCTCTATCTCTTCTTCAGCCTCTCGACCTACACGATCACACTGTTCTTCAGCTGGGCGGTGTTCGGGCTGGCGGTCTATTTCCTCTATGGCCGGCGCAAGAGCCACCTCGGCCAGGGCATCGTCGAGACCCACGAGACCGATGCGGATATACCGCCGGCAGCGGTGCCGCCCGTCACCTAAAGCCTCGCCTCGATCAGCCCGGCCAGGTCCTCGCCTTCGGGCAGACGCGGGCCCGTCACGCCGATGATGCGGCCCGCAGCGATTGATCCCATGCGCAACGCCGTCGGCAGGTCGCGGCCCTGGGCGAGCCCGGCGAGCAGCCCCGCCGCGAAAAGATCACCCGCGCCGGTGGTGTCGACGACCGGCCCTTGCGGCTCGGCCGGCGTTTCGATGCGCCGCCCATCCTCGATCGCAATCGCCCCGGCGGAGCCTCGCGTCGCCACCAGCAGCGGCACCCGCGCCGCCGCCCAGGCGGCTCCCGCCTCGAAATCGGCAAGCCGGCTCAGCTCGGTGATCTCGCCCTCGTTGGCGAGCAATATGCCGATCAGGCCCGCTTCGATCAGCGCGACGAACTCGTCGTGCAGCGTGCGCACGCAATATTCGGAGGAGAGCGAGAAGGCGGTCTGCCGACCTGCCGCGCGCGCCACCTCGAGCGCCGCGCGCGCGGCGGCGCGCGGCTGCTCGGTCCGCCACATATAGCCCTCCACGAACAGGATCTCCGCCTCGGCCGCGAGTGCGGGATCGAAGCTCGCCGAGAGGAATTCCGAGGCACCCACCGCGGTGTTCATGGTGCGGTGGCCATCGGGGCCGACGATGATCAGACAGCGGCCGGTGGGCCTGGCGATCGGCGGCAGCGGGAAATCGATGCCGCGGACGGCCATGTCGGCGGAGAACAGCCGCCCCAGCCGATCATCCCCCACTTGGCCGATGAAGGCGAGCCGCAACCCCAGCCGCGCCAGCGCCGCCATGGTGTTGGCCGCCGAGCCCCCGCAAATCTCTTCGCATTGTCCCATCGCCTGATGGAGCTCGATCGCGCGCTCGGGCGCGATCGGCTGCATCGTCCCGCGCGCGAGCCCCTGCGCCGCGACGAAATCGTCATCCTTGTGGCAAAGCACGTCGATCAGCGCATTGCCGATCGCAAGGACATCGTAGCGGAGGGCGGCCATCGGCGTTCCCTAGCGAAATCCGCCGCCGCCGAACAGCTACTCGGCCGCCGCTGTGATCTTGGAGGGAGTTTCTGGGCAACGGTCTTGCACTTGGCCGCCGATGATGCTGTTCGGGTCCACATGACCTTTCCGCGCCTCGCTCCCCTCGTGCCGATCGCGCTGCTCGCAGCCTGCGGGCCGACCCAGCAGATCCGAATCGTCGACGCCCCGCCGCCGCCGATCCGGATAGAGGCCGGGCTCGACCGGGTGCTCGGGCAGGACGTCCGCGCGCTGATCAGCCTGTTCGGCACGCCCAGTCAGGATGTCCGCGAGGAGCCCGCCCGCAAGATTCAATATGCCAGCGGCGTATGCGTGCTCGACGCCTATCTCTATCCTCCGGGGCCGGGCCGCGAGCCGCTGGTCACCCATGTCGACGCGCGGTTGCCGACCGGCGAGGATATCGACCGCGCCTCATGCATCGCCGCGCTCGTCCGCCGCAAGGAGGCGCGGTAGGCGGCTTGGCTTCAGCCTGCGCAATCGGCGGTCTGAATCAGCCTTCCTCTCCCTCCAGCGCCGCCGCCAGCTCGTCGAGCCAGAGCTGGGCGTTGCCGTCCGAGGGCGCGCGCCAGTCGCCGCGCGGGGAGAGCGCCCCGCCGCCCGACACCTTCGGGCCGTTGGGGACGGCGGAGCGCTTGAACTGACTGATCGTGAAGAAGCGGAACAGGAAATTCTCGAGCCAGTGGCGAATCGTCGCGAGGTCGTAGCCGTTGCGCAGGCCTTCGGGAAAGCCCGCCGGCCACAGCCCGGCATCGGCATCCTTCCAGGCATGCCAGGCGAGGAAGGCGATCTTGGACGGCTTCAGGCCGAGCCGGACGACATGATGGAGGAAGAAGTCGTTGAGCTCATAGGGACCGACCTTCGATTCGGTGCTCTGGATTGCGCCGCCCGCATCGGCGGGGATCAGCTCGGGCGAGATTTCCGTGCCGAGTATCGCGCTGAGGATCGCGTCGGTCGCAGGGTCGAACTGATCGGTCGCGACGCACCAGCGGACCAGATATTGGATCAGCGTCTTGGGCACGCCCGCATTGACGCCATAATGGCTCATCTGGTCGCCGACGCCATAGGTGCACCAGCCGAGGGCCAATTCGCTCAAATCGCCGGTGCCGATCACGAATCCATGGTTCTGGTTGGCGAGCCGGAACAGATAATCGGTGCGCAAGCCCGCCTGCACATTCTCGAAGGTGACGTCGTAGACCGGCTGGCCCTGGGCGAAGGGATGGCCCATATCGCTCAGCATCTGGGTCGCGGCCGGGCGGATGTCGATCTCCTCGGCGGTGACGCGGAGCGCCTTCATCAGCGCCCAGGCGTTGGACTTGGTCGCTTCCCCGGTTGCGAAGCCCGGCATGGTGTAGCCGCGAATCGCCGTCCTCGGGAGACCGAGCCGGTCGCAGGCCTTGGCCGCGACGATAAGCGCATGGGTCGAATCGAGTCCGCCCGAGACGCCGATCACCATCGTGCTGCCGCTGGTCGCATGGAAGCGCCTGGCCAGGCCCTCGACCTGAATGTTGAATGCCTCGTAGCAGTCGGCGTCGAGTTCGCGCGGATCGGCGGGAACGAAAGGGAATCGCGCGACTGTCCGCCTGAGCCCGACGTCCCCGAAGCTCGGCTGGTGCGCGAAACGGACCGTACGGAAGCGCGTTTCGGGATGGCCCCCCGCCGCGGCGCAATCGTTGAACGTGCCCATCCGCATCCGCTCGAGCCGCAGCCGCGCGACGTCGACATCGGCGGAGATCAGCTCCGGGTCGCTCCCGAAACGGCTCGACTCGGCGAGCGTCTGGCCGAGCTCGTGGATCATCGCCTGGCCGTCCCAGGCGAGGTCGGTGGTGCTCTCGCCGGGTCCGCTCGCCGAGTAGCAATAGGCCGCGACCGCCCGCATTGATTGCGACGCGGCGAGCAGCGCCCGGTCGCGCGCCTTGCCGATGATGATGTTCGAAGCCGACAAGTTGCAGAGGATCAGCGCGCCGGCCATCGCGCCACTGGTCGAGGGCGGCAGCGGCGCCCAATAATCCTCGCAGATCTCGACATGGAAGATGAAGTCGGCGAGGTCCTCCGCCGCGAAGATCAGGTCGGGGCCGAACGACACCGATTGCCCGCACAGCACCATGTCGAGGTTGTGCAGCCCTTGCCCCGGCGCGAACCAGCGCTTCTCATAATATTCGCGGTAGTTGGGCAGGAAGCTCTTCGGCACCACGCCCAGGATGCGGCCGCGCGAGATGACCACCGCGCTATTGTAGAGCCGCCCGTTGCGGCGAATCGGCGCGCCGACCAGCAACACCGGCTTGAGGCTCGTACTCGCGGCGATGATGCCGCTCAGTTCGGCCTCGACCCGGTCGAGCAGGGCATCCTGGAGATGGAGATCGTCGATCGCATAAGAGGACAAGGCGAGTTCGGGCAGCACCAGCAGGTCTATGCTCTCGGCGTCCGCCTGGCGCGCCAGCGTCACGATCCCCGCCGCGTTGGCCGCGATGTCGCCCACGCTCGCGACCGGCGTCCCCGCGCCGAGGCGCACGAAGCCGTGCCTGTGGATCGAACGGAAATTGTTGGCGCCTGACATCCGGGGCTCTCGCAAGCTGCTGTTATTCCGCCCCATAGAGGAAGGAAGCGGAGAGCGCCAATCCGGCAGCCCAATCGTCGCCCCCGCGGTCGAACCTCAGTCTGCCGCGGTGATGCGGTTGCGGCCGTCCTGCTTGGCTTTGTAGAGCGCCGCGTCGGCGCGCTTGAGGATAGATCCGGGCGAATCCTGGATGTTGAGCATGGCGATCCCACCCGAGAAGCTCAGTCGGCCGAGCGACTGGCCGGTATTGGTGACCTTGAGCTCGCGAGCGGCGATCGTCGCCCGGATCTTGTCGAGGATCGGCAGCGCCTCGGCGGCGGCGGCACGTTCGAACACGAGCACGAACTCCTCCCCGCCATAGCGCGCCGCGAAGATGTCGTTGCCGGCAGGGCGCCCGAGCGAGGAGCCGACGAATTTGATCACCTCGTCGCCGATCTGGTGGCCATGGGTGTCGTTGAAGATCTTGAAATGATCGATATCGCAGATCGCCAGCGCCAGCGGCGAATTGTTCCGCCGCGCATTTTCGAACGCGCTGCGCAAATGCTGGTCGAGCGCGCGGCGATTGGGCAGGCCGGTCAGCGGATCGCTGTTCGCCTTGTGCTGAGCGGTGGCGAGATCCTTGCGCATCGCGCTCATCTGCAGCTCGGTCCGGCGAAGATCCTCTTCGGCGGACTGCGCCTTCTCGATCATCGAGCGGGTCAGCTCGATCAGGGTTCCGACCGAGACGACCGACGACTTGCTCTTGGCGAGACCCTCCGCCTCATGTTCGAGGGCGACCCCATAATCGCGCGCATCGTCGCCCGATCTGGCAAGAATCATCGACATTTGTTCGAGATAGCCCTGCGCGTCGGTGGCGATGCGCGACAGTTCGTCGGTCGAGAGCCCCGAATCGAGCTTGGACGAGATCGCGGCCGCGACTGCGTCGCTGAGACCGCCGTCCTTGGCGATCGCGCGATCGATCATGGCATTGAGTTCGCGGTCGCGTCCCGAGAGGTAGCGATGACACAGGTCGAAATTGGCCGGAGACGGCTCGAGACCATGATCGAAAAGGAGTTTACCGATCATGTCATAGAGCCGGCGCCATTCGTCGCGCTCCGCTGACTTTTCGGCTATTCGTTCTTCGCGCACGGTCTCACCCCCAATCTCAGCCGGCAGGATAGCGCGAGATTCGATACATCCGGTTAATGGACCACGTAATTTTACGCAGTCAGCGGTGCCAGCGGCCGGTCTCCATCCAGGCGAGCAACGGCTTCAGCGGGAGGATCCAGATGATTCCGGCGACGGTGTAGACCACTGCCTGGACCAGGATGTGCAACTGGCCGATCCAGGGCGACGCCGAGGCGACGATCACCGACCATAACAAGATGATGAGCAAGATCAGGAGGATGCCGAAGGGCTTTCGCCAGCTTGGTTGGATCATGATGGCTGGCCCCTTTCGATTGCGCCCTTCTCGGTGACGACCGCGTCGAGCGGCACGTCCCAGGGGTCGCAGGCTAGGGCGGGCCGTTGCTGGATCGACCAGCCCAATCCGATTTTCTTTGCGGAGGGAAGCGCGGCGAAGGCGCGATCGTAGAAGCCGGCACCCTGGCCGAGTCGCCGCAGCGCCGAATCGAACCCCAGCAACGGCGCAACCACGATATCGGGCACCATTTCGGGTGCGCCGGCTATCGGCTGCAGCAGGCCCCGCCACCCTTTTTCGAGCCGGTCGCCTGGCGTCCACGCGAGAAAGCGCATCGGCTCGTCGCGCCTCGCGACATGGGGCAGAGCGATCGTCGAACCCCGGGCTGCCGTAGCGGCGATCGCGGCGGCGCAGTCGAGTTCGCCGCCGAGTGCGATATAGAAGGCGACACAGGCGGCGCAGTCGAGCAGCGGCGCCAGATGCGCCGCCGCGCGCGCCTCGAGCCGCCCGCGCTCGCCGGCCGCCAGATCGAGCACGAACGCATCGCGCGCCGCGCGCAACTCCGCCCTGAGCACCGGCTTCGAGCGCTCAGGCGGCACCGGCGCGCCGGAAAGAGAGGGTGGCGGGACCGCCATGGTCGTTTGCTGGAATATCCTCTGACGCCAGTAGCATCAGGTGGGAACCATATGCATCGGACCAAGATCCGAACAGGGACAGCCCCCTAGGAATGTGAATCGCCTCAGGGATGTTCTCTGCAGCTCGTGCCGGGCAGTACCCGCCGGGAACATATGTAGGCGCATGGGGGCATTTGCTCAAGGGTCCGGAGAGGGCTTCCTACCCCCCCGCCCGGCCCAATTGCGACGCCAGCCGCTCGACGCGCTCGGCGATGCGTTCGATCGCGACCGCATAGGCCGGATCCGGCTCGGCGTCCGCGGGGGATTCGTTGCGCGCCACTGACGCCGCGCCGCGCAGGTCGTTGAGCTCGTCAGCTATCAGCAGCGCCGACAGGAGCAGAGTGCGGGCTTCCGTCATCTCGCCAAGGGCGCTGGTGATCTCCGCGGCCTTCTGGTCGACCATGCGGACCAGGGCGCGGAGATGGTCCTCCTCGCCGTCGCGGCAGCTCAGTTTGTAGCGGCGGCCCGAGACCGCGACCTCGACGTCCGCCATCAGTCGCTCCCCAGCAGCCGGTCGATCCGCTCGATTGCCGATTCGGCCGCCTCGCGCAGCGTCCGGTGCCGCTCGGCGAGCCGGAACAGCGCCTCGCTCTCGTCATGGCCGAAGGGCTGCGGCGTGGCCGCGATACCGGCTTCGACACGCGCCAGCGCACGTTCAAGGCGGCCAAGGGCCAGGATCAGACGGCGGTCGGTCATCGATTCGAACGAATAGCAGGCTCATTACGCCCCGCAAGCGCGGCTTGGTTTTGATAGGCCGGTTGACGATATCCCTCAGGCACGACAAAGGGTCCGCGCGAGCAGCGATATCGCCCGTTCGTTCGATCCCGCCGGTCTGCAGAAGGTTGTTCCATGACGATTGCATCGAAGCAGCTCGCCAATGCTATTCGCGCGCTGTCCATGGATGCGGTGCAGGCCGCCAATTCAGGGCATCCGGGCATGCCCATGGGCATGGCCGATGTCGCGACAGAGCTGTTCACCAGGCATCTGAAATATGATCCGGCTCAGCCCAAATGGCCTGATCGGGACCGCTTCGTGCTGTCGGCGGGGCACGGCTCGATGCTGATCTATTCGCTGCTTCACCTGGCCGGCTACGCGCGTCCGACGATCGAGGACATCGCGCATTTCCGCCAGTTGCACAGCCCCTGCGCCGGCCATCCAGAGAATTTCGAGCTGGCCGGGGTAGAGGCGACGACCGGTCCGCTCGGGTCGGGCCTCGCTACGGCGGTCGGCATGGCGATCGCCGAGCGGCACCTCAACGCGGTGTTCGGCGACGAGCTGGTCGATCACCGCACCTGGGTGCTCGCAGGCGACGGCTGCCTGATGGAAGGCATCAACCATGAGGCGATCGGCCTCGCCGGGCATCTCAAGCTCGGCCGGATGATCATCCTGTGGGACGACAACCGAATCACCATCGACGGCGCGGTCTCGCTCTCCTCGTCGGAGGACGTGCTGGCACGCTATGCCGCGACCGGCTGGCACACCGTCTCGTGCGACGGCCATGACCCCGCGAGCATCAACAGGGCGCTCGACGCGGCCAAGGCCGATCCGCGCCCGTCGATCGTCCAGTGCACCACGATCATCGGCTATGGAGCCCCCAACAAGCAGGGCACCTCGGCGACCCACGGCGCCGCGCTCGGCATCGACGAGGTCGCGGCCGCGCGCGCGCATCTCGGCTGGAGCGCCGAGCCGTTCGTCATCCCGGACGACATAAGGGCGGCCTGGCTCGACGCCGGGCACCGCGGCGCCGCAACCCGCAGCGCCTGGGAGGCGCGCCTCGTCACGTCGGAGCACCGTGCCGAGTTCGAGCGCCGCATGGCCGGCAGGCTGCCCGAAAGCTTTTCCCTCGGCGCCTATCTGGAGGATCTCGCCGCCAATCCGCAGAAGGTCGCCACCCGCAAGGCCTCCGAAATGGCGCTCGGGCCGATCAACGAGCAGATTCCCGAGACGATCGGCGGCTCGGCCGACCTGACCGGATCGAACAACACCAAGACCAAGGACCAGGCCCCGTTCACCGCCGAGGATTATGCCGGGCGCTACATTTATTACGGCATCCGGGAATTCGGTATGGCCTGCGCCATGAACGGCATGGCGCTGCATGGCGGCGTCATCCCCTATGGCGGCACCTTCCTGGTCTTCTCCGACTATTGTCGCGGCGCGATCCGTCTTTCCGCGCTCCAGCGCGCGCGCGTTGTCTATGTGATGACTCATGATTCGATCGGCCTCGGCGAGGACGGACCTACCCATCAGCCGATCGAGCATCTGATGAGCCTGCGGATGATGCCCAATCTCCACGTCTATCGCCCGTGCGACGTCGTCGAGACCGCCGAATGCTGGGCGCTCGCCCTGGAGAAGCCGGACGGCCCGTCGCTGCTCGCGCTGTCGCGCGAAGGGCTGCCGCAGCTCCGCACCGATGTCGGCGAGAATCTCTCCGCGAAGGGCGCCTATCGGCTCAAGGCAGCCGACGGACCCCGCAAGGCCGTGCTGATCGCGAGCGGCTCGGAGGTCGAGATCGCGCTTGCCACCGCGAAGAAGCTCGAGGAAGCGGGGCATGGCGCCGACGTCGTTTCGATGCCGAGCTGGGAGCGGTTCGACGCCCAGCCCGAAAACTATCGCAGCGGCCTCCTCCCGGAGGGCGTCCTGCTCGTTTCGATCGAGGCAGGAACGACGATCGGCTGGGAGCGCTATGTCGGGCGCGGGGGCCTCCGTTTCGGTGTCGACAGCTTCGGCGCCTCGGCGCCAGTCAAGGCATTATATGATCATTTCGGCCTGACGGCCGACAAGCTCGCCCCGCAGATCCTCGGGGCGCTCGCAAACTAAGAAGGAGTAAGTCGCATGACGGTGAAGGTTGCGATCAACGGGTTCGGACGTATCGGCCGGCTGGTGGCGCGGGCGATCCTGGCGAAGCCCGATAGCGGTCTCGAACTGGTCGCGATCAACGACCTTGCCGACGCCAAGTCCAACGCGCTGCTGTTCAAGCGCGATTCGGTTCATGGTCCCTATCCGGGCACGGTCGAGGTCGACGGCAACGACCTGATCATCGACGGCAAGCGTGTGAAGGTTTCGGCCGAGCGCGACCCCGCCAGCCTGCCCCACAAAGCCAATGGCGTCGACATCGCGCTCGAATGCACGGGCTTCTTCACCGATCGCGAATCCGCCGAGAAGCACCTTGCCGCGGGGGCGAAGCGCGTCCTGATCTCGGCTCCGGCCAAGGGTGTCGACCTGACCGTCGTCTATGGCGTCAACCATGACAAGCTGGCCGCCGATCACCTGATCGTCTCGAACGCCTCGTGCACCACAAACTGCCTGGCGCCCCTGGCCAAGGTGCTCAATGACCAGCTCGGCATCGAGCGTGGGCTGATGACCACCATCCACGCCTATACCAACGACCAGAAGATCCTCGATCAGATCCACGGCGACATGAGGCGCGCCCGCGCCGCCGCGATGTCGATGATCCCGACCACGACCGGCGCTGCCCGCGCTGTCGGCGAGGTGCTTCCCGAGCTCAAGGGCAAGCTCGACGGCTCGGCGATCCGCGTGCCCACGCCGAACGTGTCGATGGTCGACCTGACCTTCACGCCGAAGCGCGACACCAGCCGGGAAGAGGTCAACGCGATCCTCAAGGCGGCGTCCGAGAGCGGACCGCTCAAGGGCATCCTGGCCTATAGCGACGAGCCGCTCGTCTCGATCGACTATAACCACAATCCGGCTTCATCGACGATCGACAGCCTCGAGACCGCGGTGCTCGAGGGCAAGCTCGTTCGCGTGCTGAGCTGGTACGACAATGAATGGGGCTTCTCGAACCGCATGGTCGACACGGCCGGCGCGATCGCCAAATTGCTTTAAATCGAGGCGACATGCCCGGCCGCCTGATCGGCATCGCCCGCAAGAGCCGTCCGCTGGTCGCGATGGAGATCGTCGATCATGTCGAGGTGGGGGTCGGGACCGGGATCGCGGGCGATTATCGCGGCGCGCTGCGCCCGGGCAAGTCGAACCACCGCCAGATCTCGCTCATGGCCGCCGAGGACTGGACGGCGGCGCTCGCCGAACTCGGGCGGCCGTTGCCATGGGAACAGCGGCGCGCCAATCTGCTGTGCGAGGGGATTCTCCTCCCGCGCGAGGAGGGAGCCCGGCTGCGCATCGGCACGGTACTGGTCGAGATCACCGGAGAGTGCGATCCATGCCGCCGGATGGACGCTGTGGCCGATGGCCTGCGTCGTGCGTTGACGCCCGACTGGCGCGGCGGACGCGTCGCCCGGGTGATCGAAGGCGGGGCGATCGCGCTCGGCGACGAAGTGAGGATAGAAGGATAATGGCTTTCAAGACGCTCGATGATCTGGGTGACATCCGCGGCAAGCGCGTGCTGGTGCGCGAGGATCTCAACGTGCCGATGGAAGACGGCAGGGTCACCGACGATACGCGCCTGCGCGCTGCCGCTCCCACCGTCGCCGAGCTGGCGGACAAGGGCGCGATCGTGCTGGTGCTCGCCCATTTCGGCCGTCCCAAAGGCGAGCGCGACCCGGACATGAGCCTCGCGCTCGTCACCCACGCCCTGCGCGACGTGCTCGGCCGCGACGTGCGCTTCGTCGGCGATTGCTGCGGCGCGCAGGCCGAGGACGCGGTCGCCCAGCTCGGGCCGGGCGATGTCGCGCTGCTCGAGAATACCCGCTTCCACAAGGGCGAGGAAAAGAACGACCCGGAGCTGGCCCAGGCGATGGCGAAGCTCGGCGATCTCTATGTCAACGATGCCTTCTCCGCCGCGCACCGCGCCCATGCCTCGACGGAGGGCCTGGCGCATCTGCTGCCGGCCTATGCCGGCCGCTCGATGCAGGCCGAACTTGAGGCGCTCGGGAAGGCGCTCGGCAATCCCGAGCATCCGGTGGCAGCGGTGGTCGGGGGCGCCAAGGTCTCGACCAAATTGGACGTGCTCAAGCATCTCGTCGCCCGGGTCGATCATCTGATCATCGGCGGCGGCATGGCCAACACCTTCCTGGCGGCGCGCGGAGTCGAGGTCGGCAAGTCGCTGTGCGAGCATGATCTGAAGGACACGGCGCTCTCGATCCTCGACGCCGCCGAGAAGGCCGAATGCATCGTCCACCTCCCCTATGACGTGGTCGTGGCGAAGGAATTCAAGGTCAATCCGCCGACCCGCATCGTCAATGTCCATGACGTCGCCGCCGACGAGATGATCCTCGATGTCGGCCCCGCCGCGGTCGAGGCGCTGGGCGATGCGCTCAAGACCTGCAGGACGCTGGTCTGGAACGGCCCGATGGGCGCCTTCGAGATCGCCCCGTTCGACACCGCCACGGTGGCGCTGGCGAAGACCGCCGCGGCGCTGACCAAGGGCGGCTCTCTTGTCTCGGTCGCCGGCGGCGGCGATACCGTCGCGGCCCTCAATCACGCCGGCGTGGCCGATGATTTCAGCTTCGTGTCGACCGCCGGCGGCGCCTTTCTCGAATGGATGGAGGGCCGCGAGTTGCCAGGCGTCCAGGCGCTGGAGGTTTGACGGGCGCATGCTGACCATCCGGGACATCGATCATGTCGTGCTGCGCGTCCGCGATCTCGATCGCGTCGCCGCCTTCTATATCGATGTGCTCGGCGCGCGCTGGGAGAGGAGAGAGGAGGCGATCGGTCTCCACCAGCTCCGCCTCGGCAACAGCCTGATCGATCTCGTCCCGGTCGACGGCCAGCTCGGCCGCGCCGGCGGCGCGGCGCCGGGCCCCGAGGGCCGTAATGTCGACCATATCTGCTTTCGGGTGCTGCCCTGGGATGGCGAGGCGGTCCTCGGCCACCTTGCCGCACATGGCATCATAGGCGAAATCGTCTCGCGCTATGGCGCCGATGGGCAGGGCCCGTCCATCTATCTCGACGATCCGGAGGGCAATGCCCTCGAACTCAAGGGGCCGCCCTGGGCGCCCGTCCCCGCCAAGCAGGACCAATAGGAGAAGCAAGCACATGCTCGATCAGGACATGACCAACAAGATCGCCGCCGGAGACGGCTTCATCGCGGCGCTCGACCAGAGCGGCGGCTCGACCCCCAAGGCGCTCAAGGGCTATGGTATCGAGGAAGGCGCCTGGACCAGCGACGAGGAGATGTTCGGCCTGATCCATCAGATGCGCTCGCGCATCATCACCTCGCCGGCGTTCAACGGCGACAAGGTGATCGGCGCGATCCTGTTCGAGCGGACGATGGACGGGCAGATCGACGGCAAGTCGGTGCCCCAGGTGCTCAAGGCGCGCGGCGTGGTTCCCTTCATCAAGATCGACAAAGGCCTCGAGGAAGAGGCGAACGGCGTCCAGATGATGAAGCCGATGCCCGAGCTCGACACGCTGTTGAAGCGCGCCAAGGGGCTCGGCGTGTTCGGCACCAAGGAGCGTTCGGTGATCAATCTCGCCAATCGCGAGGGAATAGCGGCGATCGTCAAGCAGCAGTTCGAGGTCGGCAAGCAAGTGCTCGCCGCCGGGCTGATGCCAATCATCGAGCCTGAGGTGAACATCAAGAGCCCCGAGCGCGCGCAGGCTGACCAGATCCTGCTGGAGGAGCTGCTCAAGGCTCTCGACGCGCTGACCGGCAATGACAAGGTGATGCTGAAGCTGTCGCTTCCGGCGCGGCCGGGTCTGTTCGATCCCCTGGTCGCGCATCCCCGCGTGCTGCGCGTGGTCGCGCTATCGGGCGGCTATAGCCGTCCCGACGCCTGCACCGAACTGGCCAGGAATCGCGGCGTCATCGCGAGCTTCAGCCGCGCGCTGCTCGAGGACCTGCGCCACCAGATGAGCGACGAGGAGTTCGACGCCTCGCTTGGGCAGGCGATCGACGAGATCTACACGGCATCTACCAGAAAGACGGCGTAAGCCATCAGATTGGGATAGAGCGATCGCATGACCGATAATTTCCATGACGACGCGCTCAATCTCGACCCCGGCTTCGCCGGTCGCTTCGAGCGCGACGGAGGGCGTCCACCGTGCAAGCTCTACCTGATCTCGCCGCCGACGGTCGATGCGGGCTTCACCGAAATCCTGGCCGCCGCGCTCGATGCGGGTCCGGTCGCCGCCTTCCAGCTCCGTCTCAAGGGGATCGACGATCATCGCATCGCCGAACTGGCGCCGCCGCTCCAAGCGGTCTGCGCGTCGCGGGAGGTGGCGTTCATCGTCAACGATTCGATCGGCCTCGCGAGGCGGCTTGGCGCCGACGGGGTCCACCTCGGCCAGGAGGACGGCGATCCGCGCGAAGCGCGCCGGATATTGGGCCCCGATGCCCAGATCGGCGTGACCTGTCACGACAGCCGCCACCTGGCGATGGAAGCCGGCGAGGCGGGCGCCGATTATGTCGCCTTCGGCGCCTTCTTCCCGACCGCCACCAAGCAGACCGAATATCGGCCCGAGCTCTCGATCCTCGGCTGGTGGTCTACCCTTTTCGAGCTGCCCTGCGTCGCGATCGGCGGCATCACCCCTGACAATGCCACACCACTCATCGCGGCGGGCGCCGATTTCCTGGCTGTGTCCGGCGCGGTGTGGAACGATCCCGACGGACCGGCCGCGGCGGTGGAGAAGTTTGCGGCGCTGAAGGGGATGGGCTGATCGAGTTCGCTCACCCCAGCTTGCCGAACTCCGCCTCGAATCCCGTTACGTCATTCTGTTCGAGGTAGCGCGCCTGGTCGATCCAGCGGTCGCGGAAGATGCGGCCCTTGAAGGCGCCGAGCCGCGCGTCGACTTCGGCCGCCTGGGCGGGATCCAGATCGGCCAGCTGGGCGTAACTGCGGATGCCGATTGCGTTGAGAACACCCTGCGCCTTGGGGCCCAGGCCCTTGATCCGTGTCAGATCGTCGGCGGGCAGATCGGGATGAGCGTCGACCCCCAGGATCGGGGTAGAGATGTCGAGCACGGCCGCCGCGGCGCTGTCGGCGAGACCATGGCCTTCCTGGGCTGTGGGCGCCGGGGTCCGCGAACGAGGCGCTGCGACCGGAGGCGGGCTGTCGGACAGCGACACGCGCTGGGTCGGTTTGCGGAGCAGCAGGAACAGTCCGGCGACTGCAAGTACCGCGATGATCGTGGCGATGATGAGGGTGACGTTCGACATTCCCCGTCCTTCTAGACTCTACTTCATTACACCTGCACAAAGCGGGAGCGGATCATGCGTTCCGCTGCCGTGCCAACTCGCGCCAGCCGATATCGCGGCGGCAGAAACCGCTGGGGAAATCGAGCGCGTCGACCGCAGCATAGGCCGTATCGCGCGCTTCGCCGATATGCTTTCCGAGCGCTGTGACATTGAGCACCCGCCCGCCGCTGGAGACGAGCCCCTTCGCCGTCTCGGCGGTCCCCGCGTGGAAGATCTTGGCGCCCTTCGCCTCGGCCTCGGCAATGTTGCGAATCGCGCCGCCCCTGGCCGGCGTGCCCGGATAGCCTTTGGCCGCCATAACCACGGTCAGCGCCGTGTTGGGCGACAGGCTCGGTCGCGGCAGCTCGGCGAGCCGCCCCTCGGCGACCGCAAGCAGCAGGGTCACCAGATCGTCCTCGAGCCGCAGCATCAGCACCTGGCATTCCGGATCGCCGAAGCGCGCATTATATTCGATCAGCTTGGGCCCCTCGGCGGTCAGCATCAGCCCGGCGTAGAGCACGCCCGAATAGGGAATGCCCGCCGCCGCCATCGCCCGCACGGTCGGCTCGACGATCTCCTTCATCGTGCGCTCCTCGAGCTCGGCGGTCAGTACCGGCGCGGGGCTGTAGGCGCCCATTCCGCCGGTGTTGGGTCCGGTATCGCCATCGCCGACGCGCTTGTGATCCTGGGCCGAGCCGAACGGCACCACGGTCGTTCCATCGGTCAGCGCGAAGAAGCTCGCCTCCTCGCCGAGGAGGAATTCCTCGATGACCACCTCGGCACCGGCCGCGCCAAAATTGCCGCCGAACATGTCGTCGATCGCCGCCTCGGCCTGAGCGCGGCTCTCGGCGATCACCACGCCCTTGCCGGCGGCCAGCCCGTCGGCCTTGATCACCACCGGCACGCCGAAGCTGTCTAGCGCGGCCTTGGCGGATCCGGCATTGGTGAAACGGCCATAGGCTGCGGTGGGAATTCTCTCTCGCGCGCACAGATCCTTGGTGAAGCCCTTCGATCCCTCCAGCTGTGCGGCGGCCTGGCCTGGCCCGAAGGTCAGGATGCCGTTCTCCCGCAGCAGGTCCGCCAGGCCCGCGACCAGCGGCGCTTCGGGCCCGATCACGACGAGCCCGACATTTTGGTCGCGGGCGAAGGCGAGCACCGACTCGATATGCGTCGGATCGAGATCGACGCACTCCGCGCACTCGGCTATGCCGGGATTGCCAGGAGCGGCGTAGAGCCTGGTCAAGCGTTCGGATTGCGCGAGCTTCCAGGCCAGCGCATGTTCGCGGCCCCCCGAACCCAGCAGCAGGACGATCATGGACGAACTTCTCCCCGGTGAACCCCCAAGCGACGGGCCCCGCCTGTTAGCCGAGGAGCAGCCGGGCGACAACGCGCCTGCACTCAGTGTCTCGGAATTATCGGGCGCCCTGAAGCGCCAGGTCGAGGAAGCGTTCGGCCACGTCCGGGTTCGCGGCGAGATTTCGGGCTTCAAGCGTCACGGCTCGGGCCATTGCTATCTGAGCCTCAAGGACGAACGCGCCTGCATCGACGGGGTGATCTGGAAAGGGCAGGCCGCGGCGATGCGGTTCCGCCCCGAGGATGGGATCGAGGTGATCGCCACCGGCAAGCTCACCACTTTTCCGGGCCGCTCCAAATACCAGATCGTGATCGAGCGGATAGAGCTCGCCGGCCAGGGCGCGCTGATGGCGCTGCTCGACCAGCGCCGCCGGATGCTCGCCGCCGAAGGGCTGTTCGACGAGGGCCGCAAGCGCGCGCTGCCTTTCATGCCGCGCGTCATCGGGGTCGTGACCTCGCCGACCGGCGCGGTGATTCGCGACATCCTCCACCGGCTCGAGGATCGCTGCCCCACCCATGTGATCCTCTGGCCGGTGGCGGTGCAGGGCGAAGGCGCAGCGGCGCAGGTGGCGCGCGCGATCCGCGGCTTCGGGGCGCTCGCGGAGGGCGGTCCACTCCACCGTCCCGATCTGCTGATCGTCGCGCGCGGCGGCGGCTCGATCGAGGATCTCTGGGCGTTCAACGAGGA
>CAMLSA010000007.1 GCA_946482655.1 uncultured Sphingomonas sp.
CTGTGACTGCGGCTGTGCAGATGGCTCCGGCTTTGTCTGGTGAGGGCGTCTCGACCTGCAATTCCGCAACGCGTGTCACATCCAAGTGGGAGAGATCATGAACGAAGTTGCCGAGTGCCCCGTTTCATCCGGCGGACAGCGACAGCAGATGGAGTCTTTCAGAAGCGATATTCGCGCAGAATCCCTCGCCCCATTGTGGGACGTCCTGTCTCAGTTGGTCACACCGACGCCTCGATCTTCAGTTCAGGCGCACCTGTGGCACTTCGATACGGTCCGCACGCATTTGATGAGGGCTGGAGAACTGATCACGGCGGAGCAGGCCGAGCGCCGAGTACTCGTGCTTGAGAACCCTGGCCTGCCTGGGAAGAGTTGCATTACCAGCAGCCTCTATGCGGGAATTCAGCTTGTGCTGCCCGGAGAGACCGCTCCGTGTCACCGTCACAGTCAAAGTGCCTTGCGCTTCGTGCTCGAAGGAAACGGAGGCTATACGATCGTCGATGGCGAGCCAATCGCAATGGCGCCGTTCGACCTCGTCCTGACACCAAATGACTGCTGGCATGATCACGCCAATCCAACCGATAAGCCGATGATCTGGCTTGACGGCCTCGATTTACCGACAGTAACTCTCTTCGACGCAAGCTTCGGCGAGAAACTTCCGGAAGCAAGCTCTCCGCGCGAACGCCCGGAGGGGGACGCGCTACGCCGCTTCGGTCGCAACCTGGCGCCGCTGGGAGGGGGCAGTCACTCGGCAGCAAAGCGCCGCAATGTGATGTTCCACTATCCTCACGCCGAGTGGCTTGCCAGTCTGAAGAGCATTGCCTCCGTTGATGAGCCCGATCCCCACTTCGGCTATGCACTGGAATTTACCAACCCCGTCGATGGCGGACCACTCATGGACACGATTGCGGCGCATGTTCGGCTCCTGCCGAAGGGCTTCCACACCAAGGAGCGCCGAGCCACCGACGGAACCGTCTTCGCGGTGGTCGCCGGCACTGGGACGGCAACGATAGAGGGCGCCGATATGCCTCTCGGCCCGCGGGATATCTTCGTGGTCCCTTCCTGGAAGGCATTGACACTAAAAGCCGACGATGAGCTCGTGCTCTTCGGGTACTCAGATCGCTCCGCGCAACAGAAGCTGGGCCTCTTTCGAGAGCAGCTTGCCTAGCCAACATCTCACAAGGGTAACCTCGATATGAAAATTTGCCGCTTCAACGATGACCGTATCGGACTGGTCCGCGACGGGCAGATCCACGATGTCACCGCTGCCGTAGAAGCCCTCGGTCCCTTCCACTATCCACTTCCGCGCTACGATCCGTTCATCGCCCAACTCGCTACGCTCGGGCCGGAGATGGAGCGTCTTGCTCGCAGCGCACCGGTCTTCAATATGGACGAGGTGAACCTCCTCAGTCCGGTCGCCAATCCAGGCAAGATCGTTGCCGCACCGGTCAATTATCGCCGCCATCTCGACGAGGCGCGCGGCGATCCGGCCATTCATCACGACAATCAAGTCGGCGAGATTCGACGTGTGGCGCTATTCTTGAAAGCAACAAGTTCCATGATCGGCGCAAGTCAGCCGGTCATGTTGCGTCACTCCGACCGGCGGAACGATCACGAAATCGAACTGGTCGCCATAATCGGGAAGCGCGCCGACAAGGTTTCTGCGACCGAGGCGCTGGATTACGTCGCTGGTTATACGATCGGTCTCGACATGACGGTACGCGGGCCGGAAGAGCGGAGCTTCCGAAAATCAGTCGACAGCTTCAGCGTTCTGGGGCCTTGGCTTGTCACGGCTGATGAGCTTCCCAATCCAGACGAACTCGATCTTCATTTGACCGTGAATGGCGAGACGCGCCAAAAGGCCAATACTCGCGATCTGGTGATCGGGGTAGCGGAACTCATCGAATTTGCCACCTCATTCTATACCTTGGAGCCCGGCGATATCCTGTTCACCGGAACGCCTGCAGGAGTCGGGCCGGTGCTTCCGGGCGACAGCATGGAAGCGACAATCAGTGGCATCGGTGTGCTTAGGACCGTCGTCAAGCAGGACGCTGCCTACGGCGCCCCCATGGCCAAAGCGTCTTAGAAGGATCCGTTCATGTTCGTCTCAAACCTCATCCTCGACAATGCGATAACTCCTGCAAGCAACGGCGCACGCATGCACAGGACGGATTGTTTCGCTCGCCACCAGGTCACAGACGCGGCGGCTGCAACGAAGGAGGATGCGATCGCTGCCGCGGACTCGGCGGCCGCAGCCCTGCCCGGTTGGGCAGCCGCGGGACCGAGCGAGCGACGGCGCGTGCTTCTGAAGATGGCGGACGAGCTTGAGCAAAGAACCGACAAGTTTGTCGCGGCAATGGCCGGTGAGATCGGGGCGAGCCCCCTCTGGGCAGGCTTCAACGTCCACCTCGGCGCCGCCTGCATCCGCGAAGCAGCTGGCCTAACTACTCAGATGACGGGCGAGACACTGCCGTCGGACAAGCCCGGCACGCTCTCCATGACTGTCCGCCAGCCAGCGGGTGTGGTGCTCAGCATCGTTCCCTGGAACGGGCCGATCGTCCTTGCTGCACGTGCAATCGCTTACCCCCTGGCTTTCGGAAATACGGTCGTATTCCGTGGCTCTGAATTGAGTCCACAAACGCATTACCTCGTGGTTGAGGCGGCGATTGCAGCCGGGATTCCGCCGGGGGCGCTAAACTTTCTCACCAACGCGAGCGACGATTCGCCGGAAATCATCGACGCGCTGATCGCGCACCCCGCCGTGCGTCGCATCAATTTCACCGGGTCTACGCGGGTAGGCCGGATCATCGCTTCCAAGGCCGGCTTCCACCTCAAGCGTTGCCTGCTCGAACTTGGCGGCAAGTCGCCTCTGGTGGTGCTGAAGGACGCGAACCTCGACGCCGCGGTCGAGGCGGCTTGCTTCGGCGCGTTCTTCTTCCAGGGCCAGATCTGCATGTCGACCGAACGGATCGTGGTTGAGGCCGAAATTGCTGACGAATTCGTAGCGCGTCTGTCAAAGCGCGTAAGGATGCTTTCCGGGAAAGCGGAGGCGCCCACCACGGTCGGCCCGCTCATTCTTCCAGAAGCCGGCAACCGGCTGAACGATCTGCTCAAGGACGCGCTAGACAAGGGAGCGGTGCTCGCCACCGGCAGTTTCGCCGACGGCGCGACGATGGAGCCCACCGTGGTTGACAATGTTACGCCCGAGATGGCGATCTATGACGAGGAAAGCTTCGGCCCCGTCACGACAGTCGTGCGGGTCGCCGATGATGCCGAGGCGCTACGCACAGCCTGCGACACCGCCTATGGGTTGTCAGCGGCCGTCTTCGGCAGTGATCTATCGCGCACGCTTGGAGTTGCCCTCGCCATTGAATCGGGCAGTTGCCATGTCAACGGCACTACGGTTCAGGACGACCCTCACGCACCATTCGGCGGCACCAAGGCAAGTGGATACGGCCGTTTTGGCGGACGTGCGGTAATTGATGAGTTCACGGAACTGAAATGGATCACGATCGAGCCGCCAGTTCAATCCTACCCGATTTGATGCGCTTGACTGCCTCCCGATGCCAAGGGGCCGAGCGACCTCCTTGGTTGCAGCATTCGTCAGCCACTGCCCGCGTGTTTCGCCTCCAGCGTTAGTGCCTGCCGGTTCTATGGCATGCTCATGTGATTAGAACAAAGTAGCCATTTGGCGGCCTACAGTCACCAACCTCTCAAGGTTACCTTTTTCGAGAAGGACATAAACATGAAATTCTGGCAGATGTTGGCCTGGACAGAAGTCGATCAGATGATGGATCTGGCAGTCTTCGCTGAGGAGTTGGGATTCGATGCGGTAATCAACTCGGACCACGCGATCTATCCTGAGAAGCTAACAGTTCCTTATCCTTATTCTCCCGACGGAAAGCCGACCATGAATCCTGATTGGTCCTATCCTGACTGCTGGACCACGATGGCGGCAATGGGGGCCGTAACGAAGCGTATCAGACTCTCGACGTCGGTTTACATCCTTCCATTGCGCAACGTGTTCGAAGTCGCGAAAGCCACGGGAACCCTGTCTTTGTTGTCTGAAGGACGATTCATCCTCGGCGCAGGGCTCGGTTGGATGAAGGATGAGTTCGACATCTATGGAGTGCCGTTCAAGACCCGCGCCCGCCGCAATGACGAGATGGTCGAGATCCTGCGGAAATTCTGGGCTGGCGGAATGGTTGAGCACCACGGCGAGTTCTACGATTTCCCGCGGGTCCAGATTGCGCCTGCGCCGGAGCGGCACGTTCCGATCTTCCTCGGCGGAAACACTCCCCCAGCACTGAAGCGTGCAGCCCATCTCGGCGATGGATGGATTAGCGCCGGCAACGCACCCGACGAAGTCCCCGGTACCATCGCCGAACTTCAACGGCTGCGAAAGCAGGCCGGACGCGATCACCTGCCATTCGAGACGGTAATTCTCCTCAACACTCCTCCCCATCTCGACACGTTCAAGCGCCTTCAGGACAGCGGTATGGATGCCGGAGTTGTCAACCCCTTCTATTATACCTTGGGCGAACGATCATCCCTGGACGACAAGAAGCGGGTGATGGAGAAATTTGCCAACGACTTCATAGTGCATTTCTCCAACTAGGTTCTCTGTGTCATCAGTAGTAATTGTGATAATTACGACGTAATTTCTAGCCGTCTAGCTTCCAAATTTCTACATTATATCTCGGGTGAATGCATTTGTCTTGGCGATGGCAAGGAGGCCCATCATGTATGGCCAGGCAAGAATCACCTCGATTTTGAAGGTCCACGTGAAGTTTCTTTGCTTACGTGTCGGTATCTTTTTCTCTAGTGACACATGTCGATAGGTGATCAATTATGCAGACCCATCATCTGGGATATCACTATAGCCAATTCACCTTCGGACAAATCTTGGCCGACAAAGCGGAGCGTCACGGCGACAAGGTGTTCCTACAGAACCTGCCAGATGGACGGTCACTCACATATCGCGAGATCGATGAGCAGTCCAACCAGCTCGCGAATGGTTTGCTTGCACATGGCATCAGGAAGGGAACGCATGTGGCGATGTTCATGGAGAACTCGCCTGAGCAGGTTCTCACCTATTTCGCCCTGGGTAAGCTTGGCGCCGTAGTGGTCCCAATTAACACTGCGGCATGCGGTGATTTCCTCGCCTACTACCTGAATCAATCCGACTGCACGGTCATCATCATCGATACCGCTCTCCTCGGCCAATTCCTGGCCGTTCGGGACCGGAGTGCGATCCACAGCGCCTTCGTGCTGGGCGAAAGCGTGCTGAAGGACGGGGAACCGGCCCTCCCCGATGACCTGACGGCGAAACTCCGGTCGTTTCACGAGCTCATGTCTGGACCGACCACGTCGCCCCCGGTTGAGGTTAGCTATCGCGACATTTGTGCAATCATGTATACCTCCGGTACGACCGGGCCTTCCAAGGGAAATCTCTTCACCCAGATCCACGCGCTCACCTTCGGATCATGCCAAGTTGAACCCCTGCAATATAGCTCACAGGACATCTATCACACCTGCTTGCCTCTCTTTCACGCGGCAGCCTATGGTGGTGCCCTGCTCACCATGCTGCTGGTCGGCGGTGGTATCGCCCTCACCCGGCGCCTTTCAGTCAGCAGGTTTTGGGATGAAGTTCGGCGTTCAGGCGCCACTCGAGCACAGTTGTTGAGCGTCACGGGCTTCATCTGGAACCAGCCCCCAAACGACAATGATCGCAACCACAAGCTGCGCATGGCGATCTCCACACCCGTGCCGGAGTACGCAGAAGATTTCGAGGAACGCTTTGGCGTACGCCTCCTGCAGGGCTACGGGTTGAGCGACTTTGGACTTGCTATCTCGCAGGCAATCGACGGACCGTTCGAGAAGCGCCTGAGCATAGGATTGCCGCTCTCGGACATCCAAGTCCGCATCGTAGACGAGGATGACGTCGATTTGCCGACGGGCGAAGTCGGAGAAATCGTTTTGCGCAAGGATGGGCTGCCGTTCGCCGCCACGCAAGGCTACTACAAGATGCCCGAAGCGACCGTCACTTCACGCCGAAATCTGTGGTTTCATACTGGCGATCGCGCCCGGATGGATGAAGACGGTTATTTTTATTTCGTCGACCGGGCAAAGGACATGGTCCGCCGGCGAGGGGAGAATATCTCGAGTCTCGAGGTTGAGGCCGTACTGCTCAAGCATCCGAAGGTGGCCGACGCGGCCGTCTATGCCGTAGCCACTGCAGCAGGCGACGAAGACGTTTGCGCCACCATCGTTCTGACGGCCGGAACGACGGTGAGCGAGGCCGAACTGATTGAACACTGCAGCGCAAACATGCCCTACTATATGGTTCCTCGGTATCTTGATTTCCGCGCTGATATGCCTCGCACAATGACCCAGAAAGTTCAGAAGAACATCCTGCGCGAGGAAGCTAACAATGGGAAAAATCGCCTTTGGGATCGGGAAAAGTCGAATGTGGTCGTCAAGCGATGAAGGGTTAGACCGCAGGCGGCGGAGTGTAGGCAGGAACCGATGCGTTGTCAGCCTAGAACTTGTAGCTCAGGCGCACCCAGAGTTCCCGTCCTCGGCTGACCGACGCGGCCGTGTCCGCGCGTAGGCGAAAGGGGTTGTCCACTCCGAGTCCCGGGCCGAACGGGTTGGCAGCAGAGCGCCCACCGGTATTCCCGCTCCCGCTGAACGGCGAGTCGCTTGACCGCACGAAGTAGTACTTGTTCGTAAGGTTACGGCCGATGAAGGCGATCTCCCAGGTATCATTCTCGGCGCCGAGGCGGACCGAGGCGTCGAACAGCGTATAGTCCGACTGCAGGCCGCCCGGCGAATTGGCGGTGTCGGTGAAGTAGCGGTCGCTATAGCTCATCTGGCCCGACAGGCCGAGCTTGAGGTTCCCACCCAAGGGCGCTTCATAGTCGAATCCGAGATTACCGGTCCATTCCGGGGCACGAACGAGCGGCTGGCTGGAGAGATTTTGGAAAAAGCCTTGGACGCCGGAGACTTCATTGGTCGTGAAGACGCACTCTTCCGCCGGCTGGCCCCCGTAGCAGGGGGCCTGGAAATTCAGGTATTTGCCCTTGTTGTAGTTGAGAGCGCCATGCAGCGACAAACCCTCGAGCGGAGTGCGGTAGTTGAAGTCGAACTCGACGCCTTCAGTGCGCGCACTGGCGGCGTTGAGCAGAACCGGCTGCACCCCGGCGATGGTCAGGCCCACCTGCAGGCCGGTCGTCTTGTAATTGTAGTAAGCAAGATTGACCCGCAGGTCGCGGTCGAGAAGGGCCGCCTTGATGCCGCCTTCGAAGCCCTTGGTAACCTGCTGCTTGTAAATGTGCTGGCCGTTCTCGAAGGATGTCCGGTTTGGCACCAGGGCCGCAAAGCCGCCAGACAGAAACCCTTCCTTGTAGGCACCATAGATGTTCAAGCCAGGATTGGGCTTGTAAGCGATTGTGAATTCGGGCGAGACGTCGTGGAAACTGACCTTGCGGTCAAGGTTAGGCAGCCCGAAAACGGTTCCGATGTCGGTGAGTAGGTCCTCCACCGTCGGATCGTAGTTTTCCACCCGGACGAGCTTCTTCTGTTCCCACGATGCGCGCGCGCCGGCGGTGATTTCAATTACCGGGACCGGATTGACGATCAACTGGCCAAAAGCGGACTGCGATTTTCCGTCCTGTACGTACAAAAACTTGTTTATCGGAATACCGTTTGGCGCAGTTGCCGTACCGAACGTTGCCGCGGTCGCCGCACCCCCGTGCTCGCCGGTGGTGTCAGTGATAAGCCCACCGATCATGAAATTGATCGGCCCATCGAAACTGCTGGTCAATCGCAGTTCTTGCGAGAACTCGCGAAGTTTCAGAAAGTTGTAAGCTTGGAAGTCCCAGCGCCGGACGGTGGCGCCCGGGGGACCAGCCAACACATTGCCCGCCCGGTCGAGGACATAGCTCGTCGTATCGTTGAAATAGGACTGCGTGAAGTTGCCGATCTGATCCAGATCCTGCTTGTAATATCCGGTTTGCGAGGTCAGCATTAAGTCGTCGGTGACGGCAAAGTTCATCTCAAGTCCAGTCAGAAACTGGTACTGTTCCTGGAAATTTCCGCGATCCCAGTAGGCACTCTCTGTGGGGAACAGCGCTTCCGGTCCCTCCGGACGGAAGCTGCCGACCTGGTTGTTGCCGTCAGCCTTGCAATTGTCGATATAGAGCGCTGGATCGTCCGGCATTCCCACTTGCATCTGCGGAATACCAAGCGGGCAGTTGACGAACTGAGTGTTGGCCGAGGAAGACGTACCCTTCACCTTTCCGTAGCTGACCTTCAGCTTCGCGTCGAACGGGCCGCCATTGTCGAATTTCAGGGTTCCGCGCAGCCCCCAGTCGGTCTTGTCCGGCGCACGACCGGCGTTCGGTGGAACAATGAATGGATACGCCGCCAGCGTGTCGGCATCTCTGGGCGTTCTGTTCCGAGCCCAGCCCTTCATGTCGGAGAAGAACCCGGCAACACGGGCGCCAAAGCTGTCGCTCAGCGGTGCGGACACATAAGCGTCGGTCCGCCACTCCCTCGCCTTGAACTCGTATCCACTCGAGATCTTTGCTTCGAACACGTCGGTTGGATCTGCGGTACGCAGCGAGATGATGCCGCCTGGACTGTTCTTGCCGAAGAACAGGGCCTGCGGGCCTTTCAGGACTTCCACCTGCGCCGTGTCGAAATCGCCCATGCGGCGGATCGTGGCGCGGCCGATGCTCACACCGTCGATGTTGAATGACACGGCCTGGTCGTTCAGCGTGTTGTTGTCAGCGCCGGCGATGCCACGAATGGCCACGATCCCGCCCTGTATGGTACCACCGCCTTCGCCAATGATCAGCGAGGGCACGGATCGAGCCATCTGGTCAACATTGGTGACCGCAAAGTTCTGAAGCTGTGCGCTGCTTAGCGCAGTCACCGAGACCGGCACCTGCAGCGCAGTCTCCTCGCGCTTACGAGCGGTGACGATGATTTCGCCCGAACTCAAGGCACCGGCTCCTTCGTCTTGGGCCTGCGCAGGTGACGCGGCAACCAAGAGTGCGGCAACCGAGACCGAGCCCATCGCCAGAATACGTGTTTTCTTGATATCGATCACAATCCACCCCCCCCCGGCTAGACGCGCAGACTCGCGTTCGATAAAGGCGTTCTGTCTCGGCTTGATCCTACATGGGGATATACATGCCGATCAAAATGCAGCGTGCGCCCGCAGAACTCATTCTGTCAGTAAGGCATGTCCCCAGTTTTTCTATTTCACATTCGGCAATGCAGGTTTGCCCACCACGCCTGCTCCTGATCTCTAGATGCATGAGCTGGCAATTCAGCGTTGCCGAACGCGCAATGGACCGTCCCCTTGAGTAAATCCTAAATCCGACTGGGGAATGGATGCAGGGCTGACTTGACCTCACCAAATACAGGTGGGTCTTGAGGCTGGATCGCTAGCCATCTGGTTGTGCCTCGGCACCGGCACGTCATTTCACTCTCCCGAAGCAAAGACACAGCGGAGTAAAGACTCAGCGGAGATCGCAGCTTATGGATGCGCGTGATGGCATTATGTTCTCGACCGCGGACCTGTTCGACCAACAGCCGGATAGCGTGGAGATTATTGATCTCCAGTTCCAGAGTTTCGGTCGGCACCAGTACTTTTATGGCCCCATAGAGACTTTGTGCGTGTCGAACGACCACCATGCCGTCGGCGATGCCGCGGCATCGCCCGGACATTCACGCGTGTTGGTGATCGATTGCGCCGGTACACCCACAGCCGGCCTTATGGGTGATCGAATCGCATCCATGGCGGTCGAGAACGGATGGGTTGGCGCCGTCATTGCTGGCCTCGTTCGAGACTCGCAGGCAATTAATCAACTCCCATTCGCGGTTCGCGCTCTCGGCACGACTGCGAGACGTTCCACGGCTCAGCAGGAGGGGCAACGCGGCATTCAACTGCGCTTGGGCGGGGTGTGCCTTACTCCGGGCGACTGGCTCTATGCGGATCATGACGCAATTATTGTCAGCAAAAATAAACTGGAATTTCCTGAGGCCGCCGGAGTGGGCCCGTCCCGCTACGCGCTAACATCTGACGTATCATAGCCAGTGTCTTTGGTCGTGTGGCCGTTTGCGCGTCACCTGTTTCCGTTTTATCTCATGTTGATTTCCCCGTTTTCAAGTAGGAGCAAATAAAATGGCTAAGATTGTTTTCTTTTTGAAGCGCAAGCCAGGGATCACTCACGAGCAGTTTCGTGAGCATTACGAGAACAGCCATTCTCGCCTAGCGCAGAAGTACATCGGGCATCTTCTCACGGGGTATCACCGCAATTATCCCACTGCCGCCTGGCTTGACCCGAGCAACGTTCCCGAAGGTACCGAGCCGGCACCGTTCGACATCGGATATGATGCCATTACGGAAATGCGGGTAAAGGATATGGCCGCCGTTGAAGAGATGAGCCGCATCTTCAATGATCCAGAGATCCGGCCGATCCTAAAGGAGGATGAGCGGAAGTTCGTCGATAGCGCATCGATGGTGATGGTCGTGTGCGATGAGATGAATACCGGAACCGACTTCGCGAAAGAACCAGAGTCGGTTCTCCCGTGATGGTAGGATAGCGTCTCCCGCCGAGTCACCAAAATGCGCCGAATTGCTGCCTCGAGTGGCAGTTCGGCAGGTGACACCTGTGCAAGGTCGACTTGGGATTGACGGCCGTCGAAAGAGGGCTGAACAGTGCGCTTGCGGCGAAACCTTCGAACAGGGCGGCGGGAAAAGCTTCCGGCGGCACTCGGGCTGGAAGCTCAGCACATGGTCGCCCGGCTTGAGATCGGTGACACCGGACCGACATCGACTACGATGCCGGCGCCCTCGTGGCCGAGCACGACCGGAACTTGTCGAAGAGTGGACTGTGGCCCTCGAGTACGCCGAAATCGGCGTGGCAGGGCCCTGCCGCCTTGAGCTCGACGAGCACTTCGCCCTCACCCGGAGGTTCGAGTGTGGCCTCCTCGATCACGAACGGCGTGTTCGGCCGATAAACGACGGCCGCTGCGGTCTTGATTGTCATGCGCTCACCTAGAGAAGCGGCCGGTCCTGCTGTCCGGAATCGTTCCTCAGCCGTGCCGCGGAAGATGGGTCGACTTGATCTCAAAACAGCTTTCGAGACGCTGGACGCCGAGCGAACGGCCGATGCCCGACTCCTTGAAGCCGCCGAACGGCGCCGCGATATCCATGTTGAACACTTGACGCCATGGTTTCCGCCCATATCAAATCCGCAGTGCAACTGCACGCCAGTCCACCGCCCGATCAGAAGCGGTATGTGCCCTGTACGCGGACCTCGCGCGGCCGCGGCGTGGCGGCGGCGAGGTTGTCCTGCGTCACCGCGAAGGCCGTCGACGTGCTGAGCAGAACATAATATTTGTTGGTAAGATTGCGCCCGATCAGCGCAAGTTCGTAATGACTATCTTCGGTGTATAGGCGCACGCCTGCGTTGAAGAGCGCAAAGCTCTTCTGCACGGCGAACGGCGGCTGCGTCTCCTGCGTGGCATATTTGGACGTGTAGTTCACGTCACCGCTCAGTCCGATCATCAGGCGATCGTTGATCGGCGCATCATAGGTGAGGCCGGCCTGCAGGTTCCAGCGTGGAGCGCGCGGCAGCGTACGTCCGCTCAGGTCTTGCACTGGCGTCCCCTGCGCATTGGGAAGGCAGCCCTGCGGCCCTGTCTGCCCGGTGTAGCAGCCCGAGTTGGGATAACTGATGTAGGTCGCCTTGTTGTAGGCGGCACTGGCGTTGAGCCGCAACTCCCTCGTCGCGACCCAGGTCGAACTGAGCTCGAGGCCCTTGATCCGTGCCGAGGCAGCGTTGCGGATCAGAAAGCTGAAGGTGGGCGGATCGAAGATCGACTGCTGCAAGTTCGAGTATTTATAGCTGTAGGCGGTCGCCTCGAAGCGCAACGTGCGATTAAACAGCTCCGCCTTGAAGCCGACCTCGAAGCCCTTGGCGCTTTCCGGTCCGAAGGCGAACTGGTCGGGTGTGGGCACGGATCCGTTGGGATTCAGCTTAAACAGGCTAAGCGACGGAAATCCGCCCGACTTATAGCCGGTCTTGAACGCACCGTAGAGCAGCATATCGGGCTGTGGCTTGTACGAGAGCGATACTTCTGGCGACCAGTTGGTGTCGCGGAAGCGGCCGTTCAGCTTGATGCCAATGGGCACGAGGTCGCCGAGGGCGGTAGGCCCAAGCACGAACGGATGGATGAACAGATTTTCCACCTGCTGATCGCGGGTTTCTTTGGTATAGCGAACGCCGCCGGCCAGCTCCAGCTTGGGAAGAAGCTCCCAGCGGATCTGGCCGAAGCCTGAGATGGTTTCCGCCTTGGCGCGATTGGGGTTGAAAAGATTGTCGTACCTTCCCGCCCCTGGGGACCCTGCCGGCACCGGTCCGACAAACAAGATGATCGTTTCGTTGAGGTTCGTGCGGCGCAGATTCTCGTAATAAGCGCCCACTGTGACGTTCACTGGCCCGTCGTAATTCGTGGTCGCCCGCAGTTCCTGTGAGAAGCTCCTGGTATTCTCACCGATCCACGAATTGATCAGTCCATAGCTGGTTTCATCAAAATTTTTCGCTTGGCCGAAGTTGAGCTTAAAATAGTTGGATTGAGAAGTGAGAGTTACATTGTCAAATTTGTAGTTCATACTCAACGTGGTCAGGAAGGTGTTGACCTTCGCGAAGGTCGCTCCGTCATCGCGCACACCACGCCATGTATCCTGGATATATTGAGGAGGCAGGCCAGTGGACGCAAACTTGTTATCGAACTTGCAATTGGCGTTGGGATCCTCAAAGCCTCCGATAGATACGGGGCCGTTGTGCATCCTTGGGTCGCAATATTGCTGAGTTGTGGTACCGGTGTCACGGTGGCGACCGACCGCGACCTTCAAAGTGCTGTTGAAGCGGTCCGACGGAGTCCACACAAGCGTGCCGCGGGCCATAATCTCGCGATTGCCGGGTCCATAGCGGTGAAGCGGATCGGCCGAGACAGGGAAGAAAGGCGGCGACAACGAGCCTACACCCGGGACTACCGGCGCCGGCAACCCTCTAGCTACGTTCTTCATCCAACCGCGCATGTCCGTCCCGCGGATCGCGAACCGCCCTTTGAGCGTCTCGGTAATGGGACCCGACACCGCCGCCTCCGCAAACCTTTCGCGGGCATGGAACTCGTAGCCCAAGCGCGCATAACCGCTCAGTTTATCCGTCGGCGCGGCGGAGGTCAGTGACACCACGCCTGCGGGGCTGTTCTTGCCGAAGTATAGCGCCTGCGGGCCCTTCAATACCTCGACCTGCGCGAGGTCGAACATACCCATCAGCACGATCTGGCCACGCGAGATCGGTGCCCCGTCGAGCACGACCAGCACGCTCTGATCGAGACCAGGATCAAGGAAGGATGTGCCGAGGCCGCGGATGGAAAAGCTGGCGCCCGTGCCGGAGTCCGCTTGAGCGAGAATGACCTGCGGAACCAACTGAGCAATCCGGGTAAGGTCTGCTACACCGGTGCGCTGGATCTCTTGTCCGCTCACTGCCGTCACGGCAACCGGCACATTTATAAGTGACTCGGCGCGTTTACGCGCTGTGACGACAATTTCCTCAAGTCCCCCGCCTTGGGCCAGCGCGCCGGGATTAGTTGGCGCAGAGGGCGACTGCGCCTGCGCCACAACCGCGGACAAGGCGGAACCCAATAACGCAAGACGCCGCACCGTACGGATGACCATATACCTCCCCCTCACATTTCCGCGCTCCGCTCGTGATGCCGGAACTGGATCCAAGATTATTAACACTGACGGAAATTCGACGACGCTTGGAAGCGTTTCACCGCTTCGCTCCACTGTCAGGACTTGCAACGTTATGTGATGCTATAGGCGCAGCATTGGACTCGCCGCACGAGATGTCCATTGCTCTTTGGCGAAGTCTCTATTGTTGTAAATGCGTCCAACCACCGCGATCCACCGATTAGCGGTCGAATCCCACGAAAAATTAGCGGTTGACTCCGGCGAAACTGGCGCCTTAAACTAGTCTACACACAATATATCGCTTCCTATATGTGTGACACGGCGTCTATCGCTTTTAAATGATATCTGAAAACCGGAAGTTTTACCCGAAATCTTCCACTTTCTGAGGTTACATGTTGTATTAAGGTCATACGCATCTAGCGAGAATTCTGATTTGTCTGGAACTGATCGTTGCTTGGAAGATTGTCTGTTGCCAGGATGGAATCAGAAGCTGGGCAGGTCTCTTGACCAGGGCTAGTGCAACTATATTTGGTTTGCAGAGCAGGGTCGAAGTCGACGTAATGAGAAAGCAAATACGTCGATTCAGGGAGAGTGTTCAGCCGGGCCAATGTAGGCCCGGCGGCCAGACCCGAAGGGGTCCAGCGCTCGCCCGTCCGCTCACCGGTTTGAGGACGCCAGCTACGGCACGGAGCAAATAATGGATGAAAGTTCGAACGTCGCCGCCGAGATCCAGCGTATCTACGAGCAGGAGCGGCACGACCGCCCGGTGAGGCGCGCCGGCGAAGTTCCGCCTACTTATGCGGCAATTACCGCCGATTGGCTCACAGACGTGCTCTGTCGCAAGGTGCCGGGGGCGGAGGTCACCGAATTCAAACTCGACGCGCGCGACGACGGCTCCTCCAATCGCCGGCGGATATTTCTCTCCTACAATGAGGCGGGCGCGCGGGCTGGGCTGCCCGTGACCGTCTTCTGCAAGGCGGCTGACGCGCTGCAGCAGCGCGTGATGCTCGGCGCGTCTGGCGTCGGTAAGTCGGAGGCGGACTTCTACTTGCTTGCACGGCCGCGCTTGCCGATCGAAGCGCCCGTTGCGTACCACGCCGGCTACGATCCGAGCAACTATGCGTCGCTGATCATGCTCAAGGATCTGGCCGGCAGCGTCACGTTTGCGGACGAACGGACGCCGGTCGACTGGAGTCGTGCGGTCAGCCTCGTCACCAATCTTGCTGACTTGCACGGCCCCTTTTATGAGAGCAGCGAACTCGGCTCGCCGACCTTGCCCTTCCTTCGCTGGGACGTGTGGTGGAAGCGAATGATTGCGGGCAATCCGCGCTTCCCCGAGTTCTGCGATATCGCCTTTGGCGACAGCGAATCGCTGATGGAACCGCATCTGTTTAAGCGGCGCGCGGAGATCTGGCCGGCGACGGACGCCTGCGTCGATCGCCACGCCGATCTGCCGCTCTCGCTGATCCACAGCGACGTTCATTTCAAGAATTGGTACGTCACTGCCGACAACCGCATGGGGCTGAGTGACTGGCAGACGACGACGATCGGCCATTGGAGCCGCGATTATGTCTATGCCACCACCACCGCGCTTACGATCGAGAACCGGCGCGCTTGGGAGGACGAGCTGCTACGCATCTATCTAGACCGTATGGCCGAGCATGGCGCGCGCGGCATCACGGTGGAGTATGCAAAGCTTAATATGCGTCAGCAGTTGTTCACCGTGCTTGCCTTCTGGACAATCACGCTCCGCCCAGCCATCGGCATGCCGGACATGCAGCCCGAGCGCACCACCGTTGAGTTCCTCAGGCGCATCTATGCTGCAATCGACGATCACGATGCGCTGGATAGTTTCTGAGGAGGGCTAATCCTCCGTCAGCATAATCGGCCTAAGTGGATGCTTCAGGTGACAAAGATTAGCTGGGATACGAAATCCTGCGCAAAGGACGCTCCGTATCGTCAAGAAAAAGGCGCTGACGTAGATGCTGCTCGAACGCTCTTTTCTTGAGTTAGCTAAAAAACATCTGATTTTCTAATAAAAAAGTCAAGTCTGGATAATTTATAAGGAAGTTATTTGCTGCGTTTGGATTGGCAGCGCCCAAAGGAGCAAGCAATGAAAGTCCGTATTCTCGACGAACGATGCGTAGGGCACGGCATGTGCCGGCTAGCGTGCCCGGAGGTGTTCGAGCTTAACGATGAGGATGGCCATGCCTTTGTGTTGAAGGAGGATGTGCCCGCCGAACTCGAGGAAGCCGTCAGCCAGGCCCTGCGCGGCTGTCCGGAGCAGGCGGTGCTGATTAGTGATTGAGCACGTAGGAAAAGACGGAGGAGTACGTGGAAGAACCAGTTGTCAGCGGCAAGGCATGCCCAATCGATTTCGATCACGAGTCCGAGGCGCACGCGCAGGCCTGGCCGGAAGAGTTCAAGGCTATGCGAGAGAAGTGTCCAGTGGCTTGGACCGATAACCATGGCGGCTACTGGATTGCGACGCGGTACAACGATGTCGTCGCGATGGCGCAGGATGACGCCACCTTTTCCAGCTTCAAGACTTATGATGCGACCACGCGTACCGCGTCGGGTGGTATATCGATCCCGCCCTCGCCTATACCGCGTGCACTGCCCGTTGAGGCGGATCGCCCCGAATGGAACGCGTTAAGGAGCTTCATCAACCGCAAGTTCGCGCCCAAGGCGGCAGAGGCGCGCCGCCCGCGCGTGCGTCAATACGCTACAGCGTTGCTTAACCGAGTGATCGAGAAAGGCGAGATGGATCTCGTCAACGATTTCACCGGGCCGGTCCCTGCGATCGCGACAATGGAGTTGATGGGCCTGCCGCTCGGCGCGTGGCGCCAGTTCGCTGATCCGCTCCACGAGATGGTCTATGTGCCCAAGGGCGACCCCAAATACCCTAAGGTGATCGACGACATGCAATGGATCTTCCAGCGGTGCGCGGAGGAGTTCGCCGCAGCAAAGAAGCGCCCGCAGGAAGACACGTTGCTCTCCTACTTCGCGCATGAGCAGTTCGAAGGGCGCTACCTCACCGAGGAAGAAGCCATCTGCTATGCGATCAATATCTTAACGGGTGGAGTGGACACCACTACAGCGCTAACCACCCACGCGCTTGGCTATCTTGATGATCATCCAGAAGATAAGCGGCGGCTCATGCAGGATGCCAAGCTGATCCCGGTGGCACGCGAGGAGTTCGTACGTTTCTTCACCCCGATCCATGGACTGGCGCGTAACGTCACCAAGGACGTCGAGGTGGGCGGCGTACAGATGGAGGCGGGCGATCGCGTGCTGCTCGCTTGGTCGTCCGCAAACCGCGATCCGGCGGTGTTCGAAAAGCCTGAGCAGATCGACATTGCCCGCTTCCCTAACCGGCACATTGCGTTCGGCGCTGGCATGCACCGCTGCATCGGCTCGTTCATGGCACGCGTGATGTTCGAGGAGATGATCCACGAGGTGTTCGCGCGCATTCCCGACTACAGAGTGGATCGCTCGCGCGCACAGCGCTACACGTCCATTGGCGTGATCAACGGCTGGATCGACATGCCGGCGACCTTCACCCCCGGTCCGAAACTGCCCTGCGAAATCACGCTCTAGGGTTCGGCATGACCTGACAAGCTGCTCGACCGAGGCCTATGCCCGCCGGATGCGATCCGGCGGGCCGGACACCTCATCGGGGCCTTTGCGCGCCTATCGCTCATGCAGTTATTTGATTTTAAATCTTGAGCCTTGGTAGTCGGAGGGGACTTGAACCCCCGATACGCCGATTATGATTCCGCGCGTTAGATCGCAAGCACCCATCATGGTGAAAACAAGCTAATTTGGCAACGCCAGACGGCGGACGCTTCGCAGAATAGCGCGCCCTGCACGTTACCCCCAAGCACTGCGCCTCATCCGCCTGCATAACGCGAAAGGAGAGATGAGAGCGTGGCAAAGACCTGTGTCCCGTGGAATCTGTTGACACGGGTGAGGGTTCTGTTCGACGCTGTCGCAGCATGGCGAGGGTCCGCCGCATGGACGAGCCGGAGGCAGACAGTCGAGGAGTGGTTTATGATAAAGGTTGTCTGCCTGTTTAAAAAGCGGAAAGGAATGACCACCGAACAGTTCCGAACCCATTACGAGACGACGCACCGTCAGATAGGTATGAAGCTGTTGGATGGACTTGCCGAGCGTTACGTACGCCGATATCTAAGGGCTCGCGATCCTGATTCAGCCTCGGAGCTGGATTACGATGTGATTACCGAGATTTGGTTCAGAAATGAGGAAGATTACCGGAAATCCGGTGAAGTATTGAAGGACCCAGAATTCCGGGCCTTGGTGATCGACGACGAGAACCAATTGTTCGACCGCCCGAGCATGCGCATTTTCCTGGTCGAGGAAGAGAGGATGGATCAGCTCTCTTAGCCTGGGAGGACCTGAGCCCCCGACAGGCGCCATTATTGGCCATTGTTTTGAATGGCTCCCACCAGCTCAGCAGGGCCGGCGATCGGGGAACAGGCCTGGCATCCAGCGAGAAGCCAGCGTGGCGGGAAACGCGATGCGCAGGGGTGCTCTGGAGCTTTCAGAGACCAGCACGCCAAAATCTATGAGCGCCGAACTGATTCCACCGGCCTCGCGATCGCCCCGGCCATCGAGGTCATTGCGCCGACCCATGTCGCACGCGGGGCGGTAAAAAGCCCCGCAGCGCGGAGCTTCTCGATAAGCCTTAAACCGATTGATCTTTCCAATGGTAGCGGAGGAGGGACTTGAACCCCCGACACGCGGATTATGATTCCGCTGCTCTAACCAGCTGAGCTACTCCGCCCCAGGACGTCCGCCGATGCGGTGGAGCGGGCCTATAAGCGGGGCGTCGGATCCGGTCAACTGGACATATGCACGCCGCGCGTTAGTAGAGCCCGGCAAGAGGTCAGCCTTGGGGAGATTCGAAATTGGCGCAGTATGACGTGCTTATCGTTGGGGCTGGCCACGGCGGCGCGCAGGCCGCGATCGCGCTGCGGCAGAACAAATTCGAGGGAACCATCGCCATCGTCGGCGACGAGCCCGATCTCCCCTATGAACGTCCGCCGCTATCCAAGGAATATTTCTCGGGCGAGAAGACGTTCGACCGGATCCTGATCCGCCCCGCCGCCTTCTGGGCCGAGCGCAAGATCGACATGCTGCTCCGCCGCCGCGTCAGCGCGGTCGATGCCGCCAAGCATGAAGTGACGCTGGCCGATGGCTCGACGATCGCCTATGGCAAGATGATCTGGGCGACCGGCGGCGCACCGCGTCAATTGAGCTGCGCGGGCAGCGACCTCGCCGGCGTCCATGGCGTGCGCACGCGCGAGGATGCCGACCGGATGCTGTCCGAGCTCCACGCGACCGACCGGGTGGTCGTGATCGGCGGCGGCTATATCGGTCTCGAGGCCGCCGCGGTGCTCAGCAAGTTCAACAAGCATGTCACCGTACTCGAGGCGCTCGACAGGGTGTTGGCGCGAGTCGCCGGCGAGACGCTGTCGCGCTTCTACGAAGCCGAGCATCGCGCGCATGGCGTCACGGTCCACCTCGACGCGAAGGTCGATTGCATCACGGGCAGGGACGGTCGGGTCAGCGGTGTGCAGATGGAGGATGGATCCGTGCTGCCGGCCGAGATGGTGATCGTCGGCATCGGCATCGTCCCCGCCATCGGCCCGCTGCTGGAGGCGGGCGCCTCCGGCGGCAACGGCGTCGATGTCGATCGATTTTGCCGGACCACGCTGCCCGACATCTACGCGATTGGCGACTGCGCGATGCACGCCAATGATTTTGCCGGCGGCGCGCGCATCCGTCTCGAATCGGTGCAGAACGCCAATGACCAGGCGAACACCGCCGCCAAGGATATTCTCGGTGTTGCCGAACCCTATCATGCCGTGCCGTGGTTCTGGTCGAACCAATATGATCTCAGGCTGCAGACGATCGGGCTGTCGATCGGCTATGACGAAACGATCGTTCGCGGCGATCCGGCGACACGCAGCTTCTCCGTGATCTATCTCAAGCAGGGCCGGGTGCTGGCGCTCGATTGCGTCAACGCGGTCAAGGACTATGTCCAGGGGAAGGCGCTGGTGGTAGGCGGGCTCGCGCCCGAGAAGGCGAGCCTGGCCGATCCCGGAATTCCCCTGAAGAGTCTGTTGCCCGCCTGACCGGAGCACGAGCCGCGCCTGAGCCGAGCCGAGCCGAGCCCGGACGCGTCCGGTTCGGGATTGCCCAGAATCGCGAGCGGGAACCGGAGCATCATGTCCACGTTGGGAAAGCCGAACCGGCCTTTCGCGACGAGGATCGAACGATGGAACTCACGGTCTCGCTGGAGACGATCTGCCGGCTGATCTTGCGCGCGCGCGAGCTCGAGGCGCAGGTGCCGGCGATCGAGAATGACGACGAAGACGATCCCACCGACAGCGACGATCCCTTGGCGGTTCTCGAGGACGAGGCCAACGAGACGGTCGAGGACGAGGTCCGCACGCTGCTCGATGACCTGGCCGACGACGAGGCCGCCGAGGTGCTCGCGCTGGCGCTGGTCGGACGGGGCACCTTCGACGCCAGCGAATGGGACGAAGCGCTTGAGGCCGCGAACGAGGAAGACAGCGACTCGATCGTCGATCAGCTGCTCGACATGCCTATGCTCGCCGGCTATCTCGACGCCGGACTCGCCGCTTTCGATCTCAGTTGCGACGGGATGGGCCAGATCGACTGAAGGCCCATCGCCCGATCGGTTCCCACGGTCCGCCGCGATACCACCAGGCGGCGAGTCCGCCGATCTCGATCACACGTGGCCGGAAATCCGGCCGTAGCGCCTGGATCAGCGCGCGGGCCGTGCTCGGTGGGACCTTGTTCTGGATCGTTATGTGCGGGCGCCAAGCGGCCTGGTCCTGCGGCGTCAGCAGGCCGCGCAACGCCTCCGCGACATGTGCGCGGATCGCGGCGAGGCCCGGACTCTCGACACCCAGCGCCACCCCCTGCCCCAACGGGATCAGCCGGGTGATCCACGCCGCGGGGCGCGGCCGCGAACGTGCCTCGGCGGCCAGCAGGCGCTTGAGCTCGTCGAGCGCGGATGGCGGAAGATGATGAAACAGCGTCAGATGCGCGGGAAGCTGGTTGCGTCCCGCCGGAAAATGCGCGCTCCGCAGTCCATCGGCCCAGGCCAGGTCTTTCGGGCTTAGGGAGGCGGTGACGATGATCGGGGCATTGGCAGAGCCGGGCATTGGCGCCTCCTATCATGCGCGCCGGCCCGCGTTCTCCATGGTCATATCTCGACCTGGCTGCCCAGCTCGACCACGCGGTTGGTGGGCAGTTTGAAGAATTCCATGGCGCTTTCGGCGTTCCGCAGCATCCAGGAGAACAGCTTCTCGCGCCAGATCGCCATGCCGGGCTTGTCCGAGGCAAGCAGGGTCTGGCGTGAAAGGAAGAAGCTGGTGTCCATCATCTTGAAGTCGGCGCCGCATTCCTTGGTCTGGCCGAGCACGCCGGGCACATCGGGGTCTTCCATGAAGCCGTAATTGACCACTATCCGGAAGAAGCCCTGGCCGAGATCGGCGAACTCCATTCGCTGGTCGGGCGCTACATAGGGCACATCGGCGATGCGGACCGTAAGCAGGATGATACGCTCGTGCAGCACCTTGTTGTGTTTGAGGTTGTGGAGCAGCGCGTGCGGCACGCCCTGCGCCTGCGAGGTCATGAAGACCGCGGTGCCGGGCACCCGCACCGCCGAGCTCACCGCCGACTGGACGAATACCTTGACGGGCATCGCCGCCTCACGCAGCCGGTCGATCATCAACGATCGGCCGCGCGCCCAGGTGGTGAGCATGGTGAAGGCGATGAAGCCGATCAGCAGCGGGAACCAGCCGCCGTCGGGCACTTTGGTGAGGTTGGCGCCGAAATAGGCGAGATCCACCATTGCGAACACGGTGATCAATGGCGCGGCCAGCCACTTGTTCCAGCCCCACAGATGGACCAGCACCACCGCGATAAGGCAGGTATCGATGGCCATCGCGCCGGTCACCGCGATGCCATAGGCGGCGGCCAGGTTCGATGAGGTGCCGAACCACATGACCAGGAGGATCACCATCACCATCAGCCCCCAGTTGATCGCCGGAATATAGATCTGTCCGATCGATCCGGCGCTCGTGTGGGTGATGCGCAGACGCGGGATGAAGCCGAGCTGGATCGCCTGCTGGGTGACCGAGAAGGCACCGGTTATCACCGCCTGGCTGGCGATCACCGTCGCCATGGTCGCGAGGATGACGAGCGGCAGCCGCAGCATTTCGGGTGCCAGCAGGAAGAAGGGATTGCGGATCGCCTCAAGCGCGGTGGCGGCATCGAGCGACAGGATCATCGCGCCCTGGCCGAGATAGTTGAGCATCAGCGCGGGGAGCACGAAGACCAGCCACGACATGCCGATCGGCTTGCGCCCGAAATGCCCCATATCGGCGTAGAGCGCCTCCGCGCCCGTTACCGCAAGCACCACCGAGCCCATGGCGAGAAAGGCGAGATAGCCTTCCTCCAGGAAGAATTGCACCGCGTACCACGGGTTGAGCGCGATCAGGACATGCGGGTTATCGGCGATGTGCCAGACACCGAGCACCGCGAGCACGGAGAAATAGGTGAGCATGATCGGCCCGAACAACATGCCGACCCTGGCGGTACCGCGCGACTGGATCACGAAAAGCCCGATCAGGATGCCGACCGCGAGCGGCGTCACCATCGGCGCGAAACCCGCCTGGACCGTGGTGAGCCCCTCGACCGCCGACAGCACCGAGATCGCCGGGGTGATCATGCTGTCGCCATAGAAGAGCGCGGTCGCGAACACGCCGAGCAGGATGATGCCCTTGCTCCAGCGCCGGCCCTCCGACTGACGGTTGATCATCGCGAGCAGCGCCAGGCTGCCGCCCTCGCCCTTATTGTCGGCGCGCATGATGATCGCGACATATTTGAGCGTCACCACGATCATCATCGACCAGAAGATCAGGCTGAGGACGCCGAGGATATGAAGTTGATCGGGGGGCAGCGGATGGTGCCCCGCGAAGGTTTCGCGGAAGGCGTAGAGCGGACTGGTGCCGATATCGCCGAACACGACGCCGATCGCCCCGACCACGAGCGCGCCCAGGCTGCCGTGGCCAGGGCCGCCCGGCGCGACCGGCGCCGGACCCGAGCCCGCGACGTCCGGGCCGGCGGATGCGCCTGTCGTCATGCGATGATCGACTTCATGCGTTGACTATCGCCCATGTCGAGCACCCTTGGTTCCCCCGTCAGGCGCATAGCGGCGGGGGCCTACCACTTGTTCCATCGAGCCGCAACCAGCGGCGGAAACGGGTCGATGTCATCGAGGACGACGGCCAGCCGACAGCCATCGCTCGGGTGCATGGCGACTTCACCATCGCCATTCGATGAAAGATCGCGCCGGAGCAGCGACGGTTATCGCCGCCTCGATGCCGCCCGGTGGCCTCAGTCCCGCCGGTTGAAATCCTCCTCGAAGCGGAGGCGATCCTCGATCTGCGCATATTCGCGGTCCAGCCGCTCCTCGCGCCAGTCGGTCATGCCCGACACGCAGTAGCTGCGGTGCATATAGTCGACGTGGCCGATGTCCTCCTCGATGTCCTGGGCGGCGCGCCAGTCGATCACGCCGTCCCGGACGTCGCGGCGAAGCCTTTGCTGCAAGCGATAGGCACGTCCGTCGTCGCAGCCGCGCTCGCCGCCCCGATCCACCCATCCGCGATCGCCGCGGAGGATACCTGGCCGAAAACCGCGATCGGCCATTGAGTAGCGCGGATCGACGTCGAAGTCCCGGTCGCCATAGCCGCGCCGCGCCTCGCGGCGGCCCTGGGGATAGGCGGGGCGAAGATCGCGATCATCATTGGCATGGAGGAGGCCGGCTTCGCGCTCGTCATCAAGATGGCCGGACCGCATGCTCCGCTCATCACCGGCATAGACCGGCCGGGGCCTATGGTCTTCGATGGCGGGCGCCGGCCGCGAAGCGGCGGCGCGCGCGGCACGGGCCAGCGCCGTATCGCCGCCCACCTCGGCATCGACGGCGTCCGGCACGGGCTCGGCCGCGGCAAGCACCGGCTCGGGATCACGGCGCGGCTCCTCGGCCGGCGGAGCGGTATCGCGGCTGGCGATGGCCGGCTCCGGAGCGGGCTTGCCATCGACCCGGTTCTGCGCCGCGGCGACGACGCGCTCGGCCTGGACCACTTCGGGGTGACTGGCGCGCGGAGCGGGAACGCGGGAGGCCTCGGGCTCGGCGGCGGCCAGCGCCGGCGCGGCATCGCGAGGCGCCATTCGCGGAGGCGGGAGCGTGCTGCGGCCGGCGCTCGCCAGCCCGCGACGGGCGGCGGTGGGGTCGACCAGGACGGGCTTCGCCTCTTCGGGCGGCACCGCGGCGAGATCCTTGTCGGCGAGATCGGGCTCGCGAGCCCCGGCGTCGGTCACCGGAGCCGCCGCGCGGGGCGCCTCTTCCGCGACCTTGATGGCGGCGGCGGGCTGAGCCGCAGCCTCAGCCTGAGCAGCTGGAGCCGGCGCCGGTGGGGCCGCGGCCTCGATGGGCGTGGCAGGGGCCGGTGCGGGCCCGCCGGCATCCTGCGGTTGATCCTGAAGCTGTGCGATGGCCGGAGCCATCTGAGTGAGACCGGCGGCCAATATGGCCGAGAATAGTACCTTGCGCCCCATTGCGTCCTCCAACACAAACAAACCCCCGGAGGAGTCCATTCAAAAATGGTTGAAGGGCTGCCGAGTGGCGACCGGCATCCCGTCTCAAATCTCGGGATTCGCGCCTGCGCGTCCCCGCCGTTTCAGCGGCCGATCGCGGCCTATGCCGCGAAGCCCCGCCCGCTTCCTCCAGCCATCATGGAGGGGGTGATTCGGTCAATGTGATCGTTTCGGAAGACGCGATCTTTGTTCCGGCCGCCGCGTCGCGCGGTGCTATTAATGCGATATTGCGTTTCCGTAATGATTTGCCGGGGCGTCAGCGCGACGAACGGAGTCATTCGCACGCGCCGCTGCCGACCGGCCCCGCGCCAACTTCGCAACCCTTTCCCGTCGCAAAGGCGTTATCATCGGCAACTGCTATTTCGGAGACGGTAATGCGGATCGGCGTTCCCAGGGAAATCAAGAACCATGAATATCGCGTCGGCCTGACGCCCGCCTCGGTCGCCGAGCTCGTCGCCGCAGGCCATGAGGTGATCGTCGAGGCGAGTGCCGGCCTCGGCATCGACTTCGAGGACCAGGGTTACCATGAGGTCGGCGCCACCATCGTAGCTGATGCGGCGGCGGTGTTCGCGGGCGCCGACTTGATCGTCAAGGTCAAGGAACCCCAACCCGGCGAGATCGCGCTGCTGCGCCCAGACCATACGCTGTTCACCTATCTCCATCTCGCCGCCGACAAACCGCAGGCCCTCGGCCTGATGGCCTCCGGCGCCACCTGCATCGCGTATGAGACGGTCACCTCGCGCTCGGGTGCGCTGCCGCTGCTGAAACCCATGTCGGAGGTGGCTGGCCGCATGTCGATCCAGGTCGGCGCCCATTATCTCGAGAAGGAACAGGGCGGCCGCGGCGTTCTGCTCGGCGGAGTGCCGGGCGTGGCTCCGGCGCGGGTCGCGATCCTGGGCGGCGGCGTCGCCGGGTTGAACGCCGCGCAGATGGCGGTCGGGCAGCGCGCCGACGTCACCATATACGACATCAACAATGACCGCCTGGCCGAACTCGACATGCATTTCGGCAGCCAGATCAAGACTGCCTATGCCTCCAAGGCGGCGATCGCGGCGGCCGTGGCGCGCGCGCATCTGGTGATCGGCGCGGTGCTTGTGCCAGGGGCCGCGGCGCCCAAGCTCGTGACGCGCGAGATGCTCAAGACGATGAAGCGCGGCTCGGTACTCGTCGATATCGCGATCGACCAGGGCGGCTGCTTCGAGACCAGCCACCCGACCACCCATGACGATCCGGTGTTCGAGATCGAGGGCGTGATTCATTATTGCGTCGCGAACATGCCCGGCGCGGTCGCGCGCACCTCGGCGTTCGCGCTCAACAACGCGACCTTGCCGTTCGTGCTCAGGCTCGCCGGGCTTGGCGCGGAGAAGGCGATGGCCGCGGATCGGCATTTGGCCGCGGGCCTCAACGTCTCCGGCGGCAAGATCCGTCACCAGGCGGTGGCGGAAGCCCTCGATCTGCCCTTCGAGCCGTAGATATCAGTGCGCTATTTGCTCCTACCGCGTCATCCGCTGCTTCATCCGCTCGATCTCGATGAGGCGCTGTTCGAGCTCGGAACGGAAGGACGCGTTGGGCGGCGCGCGATCGAGCAGCCCGCGCCAGACGCTTTCGGCGCGGTCGAGCTGCCCGGCCTGGGCATAAGCGAGACCCATGAAGAAGGGCGGGCCCGGATGTTCGGGCGAGATCGCCTCGGCCCGCTTGAAGGCGAGTTCTGCCGCCGGCGACATCAGCCCGCCGCCGTGGATCACCATCGCGTTGCCGAGGCCGACCCAAAGGTCGGCGCTCTTCGGCCGCTTCTCGAGCCCGTTCTTGATGATCGCGATCGCATAGAGGTTGAGACCTTGGCTTTGAAGACCGTCCGCACTCCGCAGCACTTCCGAATCGCTGCCGACCCGGCTCAGCATTTTCTGGCGTTCGACGGTTAACTCGCTGTCGGGCACCTTCGATCTCTCCGGTGGCGGCGTCGGCTTGCCGGAAAGGCCCGGGCTGCCCTGCCAGGCATAGCCGGCGACGGCGAGGAACAGCGCGGCGCCGACCAGTTCGAGCCCGCCCTTGGGCAGCCGGCCGAAACGCCAGAGCAATCCGGCGACAATCAGCGCCATGGCCAGAAAGATCAGCCAGCCCATCAGCTTTTCCTCCGGCGCTTCAGCCGCCCGCTCACGATCCACAGGCCGACGCCGAGGAAGACGATCGGCAGCACATAGAGCGGCCAGGTCAGCTCATCGAGCGGCGGCTTGTAGCTCACCCAGTCGCCATAGCGCTCGATCAGCCATTTCCGGATATCCTCGGGCTTCTCCCCCGCCTCGATCCGGGTGCGGATCAGCGCGCGCATGTCGCCTGCCATTTCGGCGTTGGAATCGGCGATCGACTGGCCCTGGCAGACCAGGCAGCGGATCGTTTCCATCAGCTTCCGGGCCTTGGCTTCCTGGGCCTGATCGGCGAGCTGCTCGTCGGCATATTTGGCTGCCGGCATGAGCGAGTCGGCGAGGATGGGGGAGGCGGAAGCCAGGGCGAGCGCGATCGCAATTCCTCCCCGGAACTTGAAGCGCCTGCCCATCATCGTGCCTCCGCCACCGCCGACATGATGCCCGGTACGTCTTCGGGGTTGATAGCCCCGATATGCTGTTTGCGAATGATGCCCTTGCCGTCGACGATGAATGTCTCGGGCAGGCCGGCCGAGCCGAGCGCGATCTGGACATTGCTGTTCGCGTCGCTGCCGATCGCGCGGAAGGGATCGCCGTTGCGCTGGAGGAAGCGCATCAGATCGGCCGGCTGATCGCGCACCGCGACGCCTACGATCGGCACCCCCGCCTCGGCAAGCTGGCCGAGCTGCGGGGCCTCGGTGATGCAGGGAATGCACCAGCTCGCGAAGACATTGACGAGGTGCGGCTGGCCATTGGCCAGCTCGGCGCTGCTTACGCCCGGCTTGCCCGGCAACGCGGCCGGCAGCACGAAGGTCGGCATAGGCTTGCCGACCATCTTGGACGGGATGGTCTTGCTCTCGGGGCTGAACAGGCCGCCGGCGAACACGGCCAGGAAGAGGATGAATATCCCCAGCGGCGCCCAGATCAGCAGCTTCCTCATAGAAAATCCCGCGGCGGTGCGTGCCGCATCTCGCGACGGACCCGGCCGATCAGCGACAGCAGACCGCCGAGCGCCACCATCATCCCGCCGAGCCAGATCAGCGTCACGAACGGCTTCCACCACAGCCGGAGCTGCCAGCGGCCCGATTCGTCGGCCCTGCCGACCACCACATAAAGCTGGCCGTCGAGCACGGTGGTGATCGCCGCCTCGTTGGTCTCGGTCTGCGGGGACGGGAAATTGCGCGTCTCGGGGTGGAGCGTGAAGGGTGCATCGTCGCCCCGCCACGCGGTGACCGACGCGCGCACGGCGGTGAAATTGGGTCCGGCGACGGGCTCCACACCATCGAGGCGGACCGTGTACGGACCGACGCTATGGACCTCACCGATCCTCGCCGCCACCAGCGTCTCCTTGATGAAAGCGCTCTCCGAAGCCATGCCGGCGAGGCTGACCGCGATTCCGAGATGGGCGACCACCATCCCATATATATAGAGAGGCGTGCGGCGAAGATTGCGTTTCCACAGGGGCGCCAGGCTGGCAAGCCCGACGCCGGCCGCCGCGACGAGACCGAGCAAGGGCAGCGTACCGATGCCGGGGGCCAGCAGCACCACGGCGAGCAGCGCCAGCGCCGCGAGCAGCATCGATGGCGAAAGCCGCATCAGCGTTGCCTTCAGGTCGTCGCGCCGCCAGCGCATGATCGGTCCGGCTGCCATGATCGCGACGAGGATCAACGCGAGCGGGCCGGCGGCGCTGTTGAAATAGGGAGGGCCGACCGAGAGCTTCTCGCCGGTCACCGCCTCGGCCGCGAGCGGGTAGAGCGTGCCGACCAGAACGATGCCGAGGATCGCCGAAAGGAGGAGATTGTTGATCACCAGCGAGCCCTCGCGGCTCACCGCGTCGAAGCGCGAGCCCTCGCGCACCGTACCGACGCGGAGCCCGAACAACGCGAGCGCGCCGCCGATATAAAGCACCAGCAACGCCAGGATGAAGGTGCCGCGCTTGGGATCGACCGCGAACGCATGGACGCTGGTCAGGATGCCCGAGCGGACCAGGAATGTGCCGACCATCGACATCGAGAAAGCGACCACGGCGAGCATCACCGTCCAGGCACGCAGGCCCTCGCGGGTGGCGAGCACGGTCACCGAATGGAGCAGCGCGGTCGCGGCGAGCCAGGGCATCAGCGAGGCGTTCTCGACCGGATCCCAGAACCACCAGCCGCCCCAGCCGAGCTCATAATAAGCCCAGTAGCTGCCCGCAGTGATGCCGAGGGTGAGTAATATCCAGGCGCCGAGCACCCAGGGCCGCATCGCCTTGGCGAAGGCGGCGCCGACATCGCGCGTCACCAGCGCGCCGACCGCGAAGGAAAAGGCGACCGACAGGCCGACATAGCCGAGGTAGAGCGTCGGCGGGTGGAAGGCGAGCCCGGGGTCCTGGAGCAGCGGGTTGAGCCCCTGCCCTTCGGCCGGCGCCGGATTGAGCCGCGCAAACGGGTTCGAGGCGAACAGCAGGAAGGCGTAGAAGCCGAGCCCGATCGCCGCCTGCGCCGCGAGCGTGGCGATCAGGGCGCGTTCGTTGAGCCGCCGCTCGAACAGCGCCACCAGGCCGCCGGCCAGCGCGAGGATCGTCACCCACATCAGCATCGAGCCTTCGTGGTTCCCCCAGGTGCCGGCGAATTTGTAGAGCAGGGGCTTGGTCGAGGCGTTGTTGGCGGCGACCAGCGCGACCGACAGGTCGACCGTGACGAACAGCCAGATCAGCAGCACGAAGGCGATCGCAGTCAGCCCCCCCTGGATCACCGCGACCGGCCGCACCGCGCCGAGCAGATCGGCTCGTCCGCTCGCCACCCCCATGGCGCCGAGCACGAGTTGCAGCGCCGCCAGCGCCGCTGCGAGCCACAAGGCCGCCAGTCCCGCTTCGGCGATCACTTTTCGAGACTCTCCGTCTTGTGCATCTCGCCGGCCACCTGAGGCGGCATATAGCGTTCGTCATGCTTGGCGAGGATGTTTGTCGCAAGGAAGCTGCCGTCGGGCTGGAAGCTGCCCTCCGCCACCACGCCCGAATCTTCCTTGAACAGGTCCGGCACGATCCCGGTGAAGCGTACCGGCACCGTCTCGACATTGTCGGTCACGACGAAGTCGATAGTCACCCCGTCGGAGCGTCGCTCGATCGATCCCTTCTGGACCATGCCGCCCAGCCGCACCGCGCGGCCGACCTCGACATGATCCTTCTTCGCGTCGGCCGGCGTGTAGAAATAGGCTGCCTGGTCCTTGAGCGCCGACATGGCGAGCAGCGCCGCGCCCACGACCGCGGCGAGCGCGAGCAGGGCCAGGATCAGCCGTTGGTTCTTTGCCTTCATATGTGTCAATCCCGCCGGGTCAGCGCGTCGGCCTGACGCTCGGCACGGCGCATCGCGACGAAGCTGGCGATCACCACCGCCAGCGTTCCGGCAATGCCGATCGCATAGGCCGCGATGATGAAGGGCCAGTGATTCATTCGGCTGTCATCCGCTTGAGCCGCGCTTCGACCTTGGCCTGCGCCAGCAACGCGCGCATTCGCATCAGCACGACCGCCGCGAACAACAGGGTGAAGCCGATTGCCGACACCAGCAGCGGCCACAGCATCGAGGCGTCGATCGACGAGCCTTTGAGGCCGATGCTCTGCCCTTGGTGCAGCGTGCGCCACCATTCGACGGAATAATGGATGATCGGGATATTGGCGGCCCCGACCACGCCGAATATCGCCGAGACGCGATCGTTGCTGCCGCGCTCGGCGCCCGCCGAGGACAGTGCGATATAGGCGAGATAGAGGAAGAAGAGAACGAGCATCGAGGTCAGCCGGCCATCCCATTCCCAATAGGTCCCCCAGGTGGGCCGCCCCCATAGCGAACCCGAGATCAGGCAGATCGCCGCGAACAGCGCGCCCGGCACGGCGATCGCCCGCGCCGCGACCGAGGCCAGCGGGTGCCGCCAGATCAGCTGCATCAGGCTCGCCACCGCGATCCCGGTCCAGCCGGCCATGCCGAGCCAGGCGGCGGGCACATGGACATACATGATCCGCACGCTTTCGCCCTGCAGATAGTCGGGCGGCGTGACGAACAGCCCGGCATAGAGCGCGACCGCTGTCAGCAGTCCGCCCGGCCAGCCCAGCCAGGGCGTGAGCGGGCGCGCGATCGACAGGAAGCGGGCGGGGTTGGCGAAGATGTGCACGTCGGGTTGGGGGAATAAGGACCAATCGCCCCGACCGCAATGGTCCGTGATGGGTGTCCGTCACGGCGCCGAGAGGTCACCCCGTCCGATCAGCCGCATCGCCATCCGGTCGGCGACCACCGCCGCCGGCAGGCCGGAAGCCGCGCTTTCCGCCCAGATCTCATCAAGCCGCTCGGGGATCCGTCCGACCCGCGCGTCGACCTCGGCGCGATCGCCCTGCCCGAGATATTCGAGCACGACGTTGATGATCCCGCCCGCGTTGATCACATAGTCGGGTGCATAGAGGATGCCCCGCGCGTGGATGCGATCGGCATCGGCCGGAGTGGCGAGCTGGTTGTTGGCGCCGCCGGCGACGACGGGCACCTGCAGCGCCGCGATCGAGCGTTCGTCGAGGACCGCGCCAAGCGCGCAGGGGCTGAGCACGTCGGCTTCGACCGCCATGATCTCGCTCGCCGCCACGGCGGTGGCGCCAAGCTCTTCGGCCAGCGCCCTCGCTCGCTTGGGGTCGGCATCGGCCAGGGTCAGCCGCGCACCGTCCTTGGCCAGCAGCCGGGCGAGCCCGCCGCCGACGCTGCCGACTCCCTGGATCGCGACATGGACGCCGGCCGCGCCCGGCTTGCCGAGCGCCCGGGCGATCGCCGCGCGGACGCCGAGATAGACCCCCATCGCCGTGGAGGGTCCGGGATCGCCGCCGGCGCTCCCCGCCGCCACCGGCAGGCCCGAGACATGCCGGGTGGTCTTGCCGATCGCGACCATGTCGGCGTCGGTCATGCCGACATCCTCGGCGGTGACATATCGGCCGCCGAGCGAGTCGATCGCGCGACCGAAGGCGGCCAACATCTCGGGAGTCTTGGTGCGCAGCGGATCGGCCAGGATCACGCCCTTGCCTCCGCCCATCGGCAAACCGGCCATCGCATTCTTGAAGCTCATCCCGCGCGACAGCCGCAGCGCGTCGGTGACCGCGTCGGCCGGATCGGGATAATGCCAGAATCGGGTCCCGCCCGCGCCGGGCCCGAGATGGGTCGAGTGGAGCGCGATCACCGCGGTGAGCCCCGAGGCCGCGTCGCGGAACAGGTGGACGCCTTCATGCTCGTCGAAATCGGGATAGGTCCAGGGAGTGGTCATGGCGAACTCGCGAAATGAGATATGGGCTGGCGCGATGATATCATTCGCGCCCGCGGCCGGCCCGGAATCGTCAGCGGATCTCGGATGGGAAATGGGGCGATCGACGGGGATTGAACCCGCAACCTCCGGTACCACAAACCGGCGCTCTAACCAATTGAGCTACGATCGCCACGGAACGCGCGGGAGAGCCGGCGTCGCGGTGGGGGGCTCCATAGGCAAAGCGCCCCCGGGACGCAAGCCATATGGCAGGATGGCTTAACTCTACCAATCTGTTATGGTTGGGCTTGCCTCGCCCGCTCCAACGTACCACAAGCCATAGTCGTGCTGTCTCAACGAACTCGATATGCGATCCGTGCGCTTCTCCATCTGGGCGACCATTATGGGGAAGGCCCGATTCAGCTCGCCGAGATAGCCGAGAAACAGAACATCCCAGGAAAATTTCTCACCGTCATCCTCTCCGAAATGAAGCGCGCCGGCTTCGTGGAGACGATGCGCGGCAAGGAAGGCGGCTATTGGCTTGCGCGGCCGCCGACGGAAATCACCTATGGCGATATCGTCCGCGCGACGCGGGGATCGCTGGCGCTGGTGCCTTGTGCGGCGCGCCTTGCTTATGCCCCGTGCGAGAATTGCGTGGACGAAGCAGAATGCCGGCTGCGTGCCGTAATGCTGTCGGTGCGCGATGAAACGGCCAATATTCTCGACCGGCTGTCGCTCGCCGAAACGGTCTCCTATTGATCGCGAAAAAAGCGTAGCGGGTCCGCAACGACCGCGGATTGCCGCGGGTCTGACGAGGTTGAACCAGACCTGAACGGCCTGTCTCCCGCCTAGAACCTCCTGTCTTACCCCTTCGATTCGCATCGATTTTCCGTTGACGGCCATTTCTCCAACGTTATGTCAGCGGCAGGAACGGCATTCGAGCCGGGCCGATATAATGCTATGGGAGCTGCTCGAATGAAGAAGCTGAGCCTCGTACTGGTTGCCGCTGGCCTGATGTCACTGGCAGCGTGCAGCAAGCAAACTCCGGCTGAGAACGCCGCCGACAACGCCGTGGAAGCACTCGAGAATCAGGCTGAAGCCCTGGACGAGGCAGCTGACGCCACCGGCAACATGGCGCTCGAGAACGCATCGGATGCCGCTGAGAACGCGGCCGACGCGATCGAAGAAGCCAAGTAATCGGCTGGCCGCTGGGCCATCCTTACTGAAGGAATGGGCGTCCCTCCGGGGGCGCCCATTTTTTTGGTTGGCCCCCGCCGCTATCCGTTGACGATCGTACCGCCATTCGGGTGGAGCACCTGCCCCGACATATAGCTCGAGTCCTCGCATGCCAGGAACAGGAATGCCGGCGCCACTTCATTGGGCTGTCCGGGCCGGCCCATCGGCGTGCTTTCGCCGAAATGCTCGAGCTTTTCCTTGGTCGCCCCGCCGCAGGGATTGAGGGGAGTCCAGATCGGCCCAGGGGCCACCGCATTGACGCGGATGCCCTCCCCCACGAGATTTTCGGACAACGACCGGGTGAAGGCGGTGATGGCACCTTTGCTGCTCGAATAGTCGAGCAGATCCTTGCTGCCCTGGTACATCACCACCGATGTGCAATTGATGATCGCGGCGCCCTTCTTCAGATGCGGGCGCGCCGCCTGGGTGAGGAAGAACATCCCGAAGATGTTCGTCTGGAAGGTGCGACGAAGCTGCTCCTCCGTGATGTCGGTGATGTCCTTGTCGGGATGCTGCTCTCCGGCGTTGTTGACGAGGATGTCGAGCCGTCCGAACCTATTGACCACTTCCGCGACCGCCCGGTCGCAATATTCCCTGTCCCCCACGTCGCCGGCGATGCGGATCGCCTGGCGGCCCTCCCGCTCGACGATCTCGGCGGTCATCCGGGCGTCGTCGTGCTCGCACAGATAAAGGATCGCGATATCGGCGCCCTCGCGAGCGTAGAGCGCGGCGACCGCGCGGCCGATGCCGCTGTCGGCGCCCGTTATCAGCGCCACCTTGCCCGTCAAACGGCCCGAGCCCGGATAGCGCGGAGCCCAATCGGGCTTGGGCTCGAGCTGGCTCTCATGGCCCGGAAGCTCGTCCTCATGGATCATCGGCTGCGGCTGATCGATCATGATGCTCTCCTTTTCCCCATAACGAAAGGAAAGCAGGCCAGTTCAGTCCGTTGCGGGCACGTTGCGGCGGGTGACCAGACGATCGCTGACCACCTCCATGGTGAAGATCGGATCGGCATCGGGCGGCACTTCGCATACCGCGTCCTCGAAGGCGGCGCGCGTCTCGGGCTCATGATAGATCATCTTGAGGTCGAAGGCCTTCTGCCACGTCTCCCTGTCGGGCCATTCGGCATAGCCGACGAAGCGCCCGTCGGCATCGCGATGCAGCCGAGAGCCGTAGCTGCCGTAGATCTCGCGGATCAGGTCGGTCCCGTGCGTCCAGGCCTTGACGAACTGCTCTTCCTTGCCGGGATGCACCCGCCACCAATAGACCGCAACGAACATTCCTCTCTCCCATTCCTCCGCCCCGGCGGAAGCCGGGACGATAATCCTGTCAGACGTCCGGCAGCACCTGCTCTGCTTGCCCCCATCCCCTCAAAGCCTTTGACGAGCCGCGCGCGAGCAGCTTTTTCGCGTCGCCGATCGTGAAGGCGCTCGCCTTGTCGAAATCGTCGAGCTCCTCCCAGCTCACCGGCACGGCGACCGGCGCCTGTTCGCGCGCACGCGCCCCATAGGCGACGACCGCCGTCGCGCCACGCTGGTTGCGCAGATAATCGATGAAGATGCGGCCGACCCGCTTGGCTTTGGCCATGTTGGCGACGAAGCGCTCGGGCTCGGCCTGGGCGAGCGCCTCGGCGAACCGGTGGGAGAAATCCTTGACCGCGGGCCAATCGGCGCGAGGGGTCAGCGGCACGACGACATGCACCCCCTTGCCGCCGGACAGCATCGCGAAGCTGACCAGACCGATATCCGACAGCATCGTGCGGATATCCTTCGCCGCCTTTTTAACATCGGCGAAGTCGAGGCCTACATCGGGATCGAGATCGAAGATCATGCGGTCCGGCTTTTCGATATCCTCGACCCGCGATCCCCAGCCGTGGAATTCGATCGTGCCCATCTGGACGCAGGCGAGAATGCCCGCGATGTCGTCGACATAGAGATAATCCTCGGTGCCGCCGTCCTTCTCGCGGACGGGCACATGGTGGACGTGCTCGCCGAAGCTCCCCGAATCATGCTTCTGGAAGAAACATTGCTTGCCACGGCCTTGCGGACAGCGAACCAGGCTGACCGGCCGATGTGCGATCCAGGGCAGGATCAGCGGTCCGATCGCCTGATAATAGTTGGCGAGATCGCCTTTGGTGGCCTTGGCCTCGGGAAAGATCACCCGATCGGGATTGCTGATCTTCACCGGCGGCGCCTCCGGCTCCTCGATCTGGTCGATCGGCGCTGGCTCCTCGCGCTTCACCTCGGCGGCCTTCTTGTCCGAACGCAGCCCGATGAAGCTCGCATGGCGAAGCACATCGTCATGGGTGAACTCGGCAAAGGCGATCTCCGCGACCAGATCGGGCTTGATCCAGTGCGCGCCGCGCCGCTCGGCGCGCGGCACGTCGGCGGCGGGCGTCTCGCGCGCACGCGGAGCAAATTTCTCGGCCAGCATCAGCATATTGTCCTGGTTGAAGCCGGTTCCGACCTTGCCCGCATAGACCAGCTTGCCATCCTTGTGCTGCGCCAGCAGCAGCGCGCGGAAACGCCGGCTGCTCTTGTCGCTGCTGCTCCAGCCGATGATGACGAACTCCTGGCGGCGCGTGCATTTGACCTTGAGCCAATTGGTGGTCCGCTCCCCACGATAAGGTGCGTCGGCCTTCTTCGAGATGATGCCTTCCTGACGCGCCTTGCACATCGCATCGAACAGCTTCTCGCCAGCGCCGACGACGTGATCGGCATAATGGATCACCGGATGGTCGTCGGGCAGCAGCCCCGCCAGCCGCGCCTTGCGCTCCACATTGCCGAGCCGGGTGAGATCCTCGCCATCGATGGAGAGCAGGTCGAACGCGAACAGCTCGAAGCGGCCGCCTTCGCCCTTGATCGCCTTCTGCAGCGCAGAAAAGCTGGGATTGCCGTTGACGTCCGGGCTGGTGATCTCGCTGTCGATGAGCACCGGAGGCAAGCCCAGGGCGACGACCGCCTCGGCGACGGGCGCGAATTTCCCGGTCCAGTCGAGGCCGGTGCGCGTGTAGATCTTCACCTTGTCGCCCGCAGCCGCGATGATCGTGCGATAGCCGTCGAATTTGATCTCATGGATCCACCAGCTGCCCGAGGGAACATGATCGACCAGCGTCGCAAGCTGGGGCTCGCGATAGGCCGGCAACTTCCCATCGGCTCGGCCGCGGCCGGTGCGACGACCAACGATGGCGGCATGTTCCTCCGCCTTGGCCATGATCGCGTCGAACGCCTTGCCGCGCTTGCCCTTGAGACTCGCCTCGCCCTTCTTGTCGGACGCGATCTCGGCCATCGTCCGCCCGGTCTTGACGCTGGTCAGCTCGCGTTCGACGAGGTCGCCGCTGCCGCCGGCCTGCTCGTCGTCGATCTTGCGGAGCAGCCAGTTCTCGTGGCGCTCGCCGGGTTTTGGCTTCATGCGGACGAGAAGCCATTCGCCCTTCATCCTTTCACCGTCGAGCGTGAAATGAAGATGGCCCTTGTCGAGGTCGCGCTCGCTCTTGCCGTCGATCGGCGCCCAGGTCCCCTTGTCCCACAGCATCACCGTGCCGCCGCCATATTCGCCCTCGGGTATCGTTCCTTCGAACTCGGCATAGGAGATGGGGTGATCCTCCGTCCGCACCGCGAGCCGCTTGTCCTCGGGGTCCAGGCTGGGTCCGCGCGTGACCGCCCAACTCTTTAGCACGCCGTCCATCTCCAGCCGGAAGTCGTAGTGAAGCCGCGTCGCGTCATGCTTTTGAACGATGAAGCGATGGCCGCTCCCCTTCTCGACCTTGCCGGCCGGCTCGGCGGTGCGCTTGAAATCGCGCTTGCGATTGTAATCGGCGAGGCTGGCGCGTGCCATGGCGTCAGGCCCGCTTGCGGGCGGGCGCCTTCTCCGCCGCCGGTTTGGCCGCCTTGCGCGCCGGGGGCTTCTTTTCGGCCGGCTTGGACGCGCCGCCGCCGCTGTCCACCGACTTCTTGAGCGCGGCCATCAGATCGATGACATTGCCCTTGCGGGTCGGAGCCTCCTCGCCGGCTTCCTCGAGGATCTTCTTGCCGCCCTTGGCCTTGCGCTTCTTCTCGATCAGCGCCTTGAGCGCATCGACATAGCGGTCGTGGAACTCGGCCGGATCGAACTTGGCGGTCTTCTTCTCGATCAGCGTCTCCGCGAGCTCGAGCAGATCCTCATCGGGTTTGACGTCGGGAATGTCGCGGAAATAGCTCTGCGCCTTCCGCACCTCGTCGGCATAGCGCAAGGTCTCAAGGACGATGCCCCGCCCGCACGGCTTCAGGCTGACGATATATTCGCGTCCCCGCATGGCAAGCTGGCCGAGCCCCACCTTGCGGGTCCGCCGAAGCGCCTCGCGCAGCACGATGAAGGCTTCCTCGGCAAGCTCGTCGGCCGGCACGACATAATAGGGCTTCTCGAAATAGAGTACGTCGATCTCGTCGGTGTCGACGAACTGGATCAGTTCCAGCGTGCGCTTGCTCTCGAGCTTGACCGCGTCGATCTCGTCCTGCTCGAGCAGGACGTAATTGCCCTTCGACACCTCATAGCCCTTGACGATGTCGTCGGTGTCGATCGGGCCGAGGCCCGGCACCACCTTCTCATATTTGATCCGCTTGCCCGACGGCTCATGGATCTGGTGGAAGGCGATCTGCGCGGTGCTGCTGGTAGCATTGTAGATCTCGACCGGGATCGAAACGAGCGCGAGGCGGATTTGCCCCTGCCAATAGGCACGCGCGGCCATGATTGATTCCTCCTGCGGAACGAGATGCCGGATTCAAATCGCCAGCGCGGGGATCGTTCCCTCCAGGTCCGGCGAGGGTGGGCATCGACGTCCAGAAGCCTGGCTAATCATGCGCACCAATCCGAAGTCTCATGGGAAGGGCCGCTTTCCAACAGGAACGCGGCCCTTCCTTTCAAACCAATGCCGTCCGGGCATTCCTCGCCCAACGGCGCGCCTCAGCCAAAGATGAAATCGGCGGAGCCCAGGTTCGAGACACCCGTGACCTGCAGGCCAAAGTCGGTCGAGTCCAACCCGTTGGCATTGAGATCGGCGGTGATGATGACGCCCGACCCGACCTGCTGGAATCCGAGCTGACCGATGCCTGTAATTCCGAGCGCGGAAAGGTCGATCTTGTCGCGTCCCACCTCGAAATCGGCGATGACGTCGCGTACTCCGCCGCCGGGACGGCTATCGAGCGGCGCGAAGGTGAAGATGTCGCGGCCGTCTCCTCCATAGAGGAGGTCCTTGTCCGCCCCGCCCGCAATTCGGTCGTTGCCTTCGCCACCGTAGATCGTGTCGTTGCCTGCGTTGCCAAACATCCGATCATTGCCTTCACGGCCATACATCAAGTCGTTGCCCGCCCCCCCGAGGAGCAGATCTATTCCACTGCCGGCATCGAGACGGTCGTTGCCCTGGTTGCCCTCCAGAGTGTCGTGGCCTTCTCCGCCAAACAGCGTGTCATCTCCAAGCTGACCCCATATTTTGTCATCGCCGACGCCGCCGTCGATAAGGTCATTGCCGCCGCCGCCGAACAGGCTGTCATCTCCACCAAGGCCGTTGATGGTATCGTTTTCGGCGGTACCGTTAAGCGTCTCGCTCGCATCTGTTCCATTGAAGATAGGCATTGAAGCTCTCCCATGCTCTCCCCGAACCAGAACATTATAGTCGACCAGACATGATTTTCTTGCCCGCTGCGACGAACTGGCGCTGTTTCGCGACCATTTCTTCCGGTCGTTGGAAATATCATGAAATACAGTACCGATTACGCAGAATATATATTCTTTAGTACTAGATAATTCCCATTTTATTCTATAAAGTATTAGCTAATTATTTATGGGCGCCGCTTCTCTCGGACACGCCGATTCGCCGCCCGCCTCTTTTCGGCTCCCGGAGATGCCCGAGCGCTCCAGTGAATGGCCAATCGCACAATCGCTTGGGCCGCATGCGGGTGCAGCCAGCAATTGGAGCTCTGTTCCGCCGCCCCACGACCTTCACCAGGAGCTTGAGCGGCCCAACAGTCCGGGACCAATATTTAGACGATCAGCTTCCTCAATCCGGCGATCGTGTCCGCCTCCTCGGGCGGTTTGTCCCTCCTGATCCGCGCGATGCGCGGGAAGCGCATCGCGACGCCGGACTTGTGGCGCCTGCTGTCGTGGACGCTGTCGAACGCCAGCTCGACGACCAACGACTTCTCGACCTCGCGGACCGGGCCGAAGCGGTTGAGGGTATGGTTGCGCACGAAGCTGTCGAGCCATTTCAGCTCCTCGTCGGTGAAGCCCGAATAGGCCTTCGCGACGGGCAATAACTCGCCCTCGTCGGACCAGCAGCCAAACGTATAATCCGAATAGAAGCTGGACCGCTTGCCGTGGCCGCGCTGCGCGTACATCATCACGCAATCGACGGTCAGCGGATCGCGCTTCCACTTGTACCAGAGCCCTGTTCGCCGGCCCGCGACATAGGGGCTGTCGCGGCGCTTGAGCATCACCCCCTCGATCGCGGCGTCGCGCGCGCTCGACCGGGTTTCCGCCAGTCCGTCGAAATCGCGCGCCGCGATGATCGACGAGACATCGAAGCGTGCGGGGTCGAGCCCTGCGGCAAGGGCCTCGAGCCGGGCGCGCCGCTCCTCCCAGGGCAGCTCGCGCAGATCCTCGGCGCCCTCGATCAGCAGGTCGTAGAGCCGCACGAACGCCGGAAAGTCGGCGAGCATCCTCGCCGAGACGTTCTTGCGTCCGAGCCGCTGCTGGAGCGCATTGAACGACGCCGCCGATCCGCCGTGCTCGGCGGCACCCTGCGCCTCGCCTCGGACCAGCATCTCGCCATCGAGCACCGCGTCGAGCCCTTGCGCCGCGTGCGCGACGTCGGGAAAGGTCGCGGTGATGTCGTCGCCGGCGCGGCTGTAGAGGCGAACCTCGGTGCCGGTGCCGACGATCTGGACGCGGATGCCGTCCCATTTCCACTCGGCGGCATAATCGGCGAGATCGACCGTCCCGTCCTCGAGCGGATGGGCGAGCATGAACGGGCGGAAGAAAGGCGTACCGCGCGGATCGGGCCGCTCACCGCCCTGGCCCCAGGCGAAGAGCTCGGCATAGGGAGGCCGGAGAGCGTGCCACACCTCCTCGACCGCCTCGACATCAAGCCCGAAAGCCAAAGCGAAGCCGGTCTTGGCGAGCCGCGCCGAAACGCCGACGCGCAGCCCCCCGGTGGCGAGCTTGAGCAGCGCGAAACGGCCGCTCGCGTCGAGATGGTCGAGCATCTCGCCGAGCGCCGCCGGCGCGTCGCCACGCCCCAGCCGCATCAGCCGGTCGACGGCGGCCGACAGGCTGAGCGAACCGTCGTCAACCTCGGCCGGCTGGTCGATCCGCTTGGGCCAGATCAGCGCGACGGTCTCGGCAAGGTCGCCGACATAGTCCCGGCTCATCCGGAACAGCACCGGATCGACCCTCTCGTCGGCGATCGCGTGGATCGCGGCGCCCTTGACCGCGGGCAGGCTGAGATCGCCGGTCAGCGCCGCCAGGGCCCAGCCGCGATCGGGATCGGGCGCCGCGCGCAGATAGTCGGCGATCAGCGCGAGCTTGGCGTTGCGCGAGCGCGTGTAGACGAGGCCGTCGAGGAGTTGGGAAAAGCCGCGCATGGACCTGGCCTATCCCTCGTCCTCATCCTCGTAGCCGACCAGCGCGAGCGCGCGGGCGCGCATCTGATGAAGCCCGCACCAATGGACCAGCGCCTCCTCCCGGCCGTGAGTCACCCAGACTTCCGACGGCGCCACTTCGGTTATGGTCGCGGTCAGCTCGTCCCAGTCGGCATGGTCGGAGATCACCAGCGGCAGCTCGACATTGCGCTGCCGCGCGCGTTGCCGCACCCGCATCCAGCCCGACGCCATCGCCGTGATTGGATCAGGCAGACGGCGCGACCAGCGGTCGTTCAGCGCCGAGGGCGGGCAGAGCACGATCTTGCCGCGCAGCTGTTCGGCCGAAGCCGACGTCGCAGGATATAATTCGCCGAGATCGACCCCGAACTCGCGATAGAGATCGCACATCCGCTCGAGCGCGCCATGGATATAGAGCGGATCGCCATGGCCATGGGCGCGCAGTCCGGCGATCACCCGCTGCGCCTTGCCGAGCGCATAGGCGCCGACCAGCACGCAGCGATCGGGAGACGCATGGAGCGCGCCGAGCAGCCGATCCATCTCCTGGCCGATCTCGGGATGACGAAAGACCGGCAGGCCGAACGTCGCCTCGGTAATGAGGACATCGCACGGCACGACTTCGAACGGAGCGCAGGTCGGATCGTCCCGGCGCTTGTAATCGCCGGTGACCACCACCCGCTCGCCGGCATGTTCGAGCACTATCTGGGCCGAGCCGAGCACATGGCCCGCAGGCACGAAACCGATATCGACGCCCCCCAGCCGAATGCTTTCGCCATAGCCGACCGGCGCGCCCTCGCCGCTGCCGTAACGCAGCGCCATGATCGCCAGCGTCTCGGGCGTGGCCCAGACCTTGCCATGCCCGCCGCGGGCATGATCGGCATGGCCATGGGTGATCAGCGCGCGATCAGCCGGCACCGATGGATCGATCCACGCATCCGCCGGCCGCACGTAAATCCCTCGGGGCGATGCTTCGATCCAGTGGGTCATCGGGGTCTAGACGCCGGCCGCGTGCGGCAGTTCCTCCAACCGAGGTTGTCAGGCTTTGCCCGGCTCGTTACCCGAGCTCGCAAGCCTTCGCGACGCGATGAAATCGACAGCGGCGACGCCTGCCACGACCCCTAGCGCCAGCAGCGCCATCTTGCGCTTCGGATTGGCCGGCGCGGCGATGTAGCCCAGCGCCGCCAGATCGAACAGGTCCCCGGCAAGCCGCCACTGCACCGGCGCGGCGCTTGCCGGCGCGATCAGCCCGGCTACCCCGGTAGCCAACTCCCGAGCACCGGCGATCTGGAACAGCCGGCCGCCCATCTGATCGCCCGCGCCGACACTGCGGCCCAGCCTGCGGCCCGCCACTATATCCAATATGCCGAAGGCCAGGCTGGCAGCACCTATCGCCCGCCCGAGGGTTTGTGCTTTCATCGCGATCCTTCCTTGTCTCCCGCAAGGTCAACGCGGCCCGGGCGGACAGGCTCCATAGCGCCAGCATAACATATTGGCTGATCCAGGTTAATCCGCTTCCCCGGTGCGGCACTTTCCCCTCCTGAACCGCGTTGAGCCGCCACCACATAGGAGGAATGACATGGCTCAAAAAGGCGAGTTCACCGATGCAATTGCGCTGCTCAAGGCCGATCACCGCAAGGTCGAGGATCTGTTCGAACAGTTCGAGAAGGCGCGCGGCTCATCGTCCAAGCAGAAGATCTGTCACCAGATCTGCACCGAGCTGAAGATCCACGCCCTGATCGAGGAGGAGATCTTCTACCCGGCGCTGCGCGGCAAGATCGAGAACGACACCCTCGACGAAGCCTATGTGGAGCATGACGGCGCGAAGGTGCTGATCAACGATCTCGAAAGCTCGAGCCCCGAGGCCGACTTCTACGACGCCAAGGTCTCGGTCCTCTCCGAGGAGATCAAGCACCATGTGAAGGAAGAGGAGAGGGCCAGGGAGGGCATGTTCGCCCAGGCACGCGAAGCGGATATCGACCTTGTCGCCCTCCGCGACCAGTTGATGGCGCGCAAGCAGGAGTTGATGGCCCAAGACAAAGCATCGGGCCTTCCGGTCGCGAAACCAATGGCGGTGAACCTCGTTACGGCCTGACAGAATCGTCGCATCGGCTTCCGGCCGATGCGACATTGGATCGCCGGCCTCTCCCAGGGCGGCGGAGGCTGAGGAGGTCCGATGAAGCGCTATGCCTATGGCTGGCTGACAGCCCTTTTCTTTCTTGTCTCGATCGTCGGTCATTGGGTGTTCGGCTGGTTCGCCTATGTCGACGAGGCGGCGCAGCACGGCCAGGTTCCCCAAGTCGCCGAGTTCGCCATCGAGCTCGGACGCGACACGTTCGAGAACTGGCAGTCCGAATTCCTCCAACTGATGTGGCAGGTCATCGGCCTGGCCTATTTCCTCTACGTCGGCTCGCCTTCCTCGAAGGAGAATGATGACCGCGTCGAAGCCAAGATCGACGCACTGCTCAAGCTGACCGGCGAACATGGCGAGCAGATCATCGCCGAACTCGACGAGCGTTATCTGCGCACGCACGGCCATGCCAAACCGCATGGTCATGCCGATCTGGGGGCGGACAAACCCGAATGACCGAGACCCTGTCGGCGACGATGCCCGATGATGTCGAGGCGCTGACCCAGGAGGTCCTTGAACTGGCAAGCCGTCGCGAGACGAGTCTCGTCACCGCTGAAAGTTGCACCGGCGGGCTCCTCGCGTCGCTCCTCACCGATGTCGAAGGGGCGAGCCATGTCTTCGAGCGCGGCTTCGTGACCTATAGCGAGAAGGCCAAATGCGAGCTGCTCGGTCTTTCTCAGGCGATGATCGACGATTGCGGAGCGGTATCCGAACCGGTGGCGCGGGCGATGGCGGCCGGAGCGCTCGCCCAGTCGCATGGGGACGTGGCGCTCGCGATCACCGGCTTCGCGGGTCCCGCGGGCTCGGATGACGAACCCGGTCTGGTTCATTTCGCCTGCGCGCGGCGCGACGGGCCGGTCGCCCATCGCGAAGCACATCTCGGGCCCGTCGGACGCGGCACGGTTCGGATAGGCTGCATGCGGATAGCCCTGGAGATGCTCAGGGAGGCCATCCTGGTCGAGCAGGCCGCCACCCGCGAGGCCGGCGGAATTGGGGGATAGGCGCACGGCCCGCAAATCGCTATCGGCTCGCCCATGACCGAGTCCCCCGCCATCACTCCCCAAGTCGTAGCCGAGCACGGCCTGTCCCCCGAGGAATATGAGCGCATCCTCCTCGCGATGGGACGGACGCCCAACCTGACCGAACTGGGCATATTCTCGGTGATGTGGTCCGAGCATTGCAGCTACAAGTCGAGCCGCATCCATCTCAGGAAGCTGCCGACCACCGGGCCGCAGGTGATTTGCGGCCCGGGCGAGAATGCGGGCGTGGTCGACATCGGCGACGGCCAGGCCGCGATCTTCAAGATGGAGAGCCATAACCACCCGTCCTATATCGAGCCCTATCAGGGCGCCGCGACCGGCGTCGGCGGCATCCTGCGCGACGTCTTCACCATGGGCGCGCGGCCCATCGCCAACATGAATGCGCTGCGCTTCGGCCGGCCGGACCATCCCAGGATGCGCCACCTGATCGCCGGCGTCGTCCACGGCATCGGCGGCTATGGCAATTGCGTCGGTGTTCCCACGGTCGGCGGCGAGGTCAATTTCCACCGTGCCTATGACGGCAACATCCTGGTCAACGCGATGACCGTCGGCGTTGCCGATACCGACAAGATCTTCTACTCGGCCGCGTCGGGCGTCGGCAATCCGATCGTCTATGTCGGCTCCAAGACCGGCCGCGACGGGATTCATGGCGCGACCATGGCCTCGGCCGATTTCTCCGAGGATTCGGAGGAGAAGCGCCCGACCGTCCAGGTCGGCGATCCCTTCACCGAAAAGCTGTTGATCGAGGCCTGCCTCGAGCTCATGTCGTCCGATGCCATCGTCGCGATCCAGGACATGGGCGCGGCCGGCCTCACCTCCTCCTCGGTCGAGATGGCGTCGAAGGGCGGAGTCGGCATCGAGCTCGACATGAACGCGGTGCCCTGCCGCGAAACCGGCATGACTCCCTACGAGATGATGCTGTCGGAATCGCAGGAACGAATGCTGATGGTCCTCAAGCCGGGCCGCGAGGCGGAGGCCGAGGCGATCTTCCACAAATGGGAGCTCGATTTCGCCGTGATCGGCCGGGTGACGGACACCGGCCATATGGTGCTGCGCTTCGACGGCGAAGTCGTCTGCGACATCCCGCTCGGTCCGCTCGCCGATGAAGCGCCGCTGTACGACCGGCCCTGGGTGCCGACCGAGGCGCGTGCTCCGCTCGGAGACGTCGGCCCCAGGGGCAGCATTGCGGACAATCTGCTCGTGCTGCTGGGCACTCCCGATCTCGCCAGCCGCCGCTGGATATGGGAGCAATATGACCACATGGTGGGGGCGGATACCGTCCAGCGCCCGGGTGGCGACGCCGCGGTTGTGCGCGTGCACGGCACCAGCAAGGGGATCGCGATCAGCACCGATTGCACCCCGCGCTACGTCTTCGCCGATCCCGCGACGGGCGGCGCGCAGGCGATCGCCGAATGCTGGCGCAACATCACTGCGGTCGGCGCAACGCCGCTCGCGACCACCGACTGCATGAACTTCGGCAACCCGCAGCGGCCCGAGATCATGGGCCAGTTCGTCGGCGCGATCGAGGGCATGGCCAAGGCCTGCGCGGCCCTCGACTTCCCGATCGTGTCGGGCAATGTCAGCCTGTACAACGAAACCAAGAACGAGGACGGATCGGGCAGCGCGATCCTGCCCACGCCGGCGATCGGCGGCATCGGCCTGCTCGCCGACGTCGACAAGATGGCGACGATCGCCTTCAAGACCGCCGGCGAGCACATCGTCCTGATCGGCGAGACGGAAGGCTATCTCGGCCAGTCCCTGTGGCTGCGCCATATCGCGGGCAGGGAAGACGGCCCCCCGCCGCCGGTCGATCTGGAGCTCGAACGGCGCAACGGCGATTTCGTGCGCGAGCTCATCCAGGAGGGCCGCGTGAGCGCGGTCCACGACGTGGCCGATGGCGGCCTGCTCGTCGCGGTCGCCGAAATGGCGCTGGCGGGCGGGATCGGCGCCGAACTCGGCGGCCTCGACCATGCCCAGGCCTTCGGCGAGGACCAGGCCCGCTACATCGTGACCACCTCCCATTCGGATGCGATCCTGGCCGCCGCGCTGACCGCCGGCGTCTCGGCGCGCCGCCTCGGCACCACCGGCGGCGACAAGATCGCGGGCGTGCCCCTCGCCAGCCTGCGCGCCGCGCATGAAGGTTTCTTCCCGGCGCTGATGGCCGTGACCGCTTAAGATCCTCTCCATGCTTCGCATGGGAGGAGACCATGCGCGGAATGGTGGAGGGGGATCGACGGCTCGCACCGGAACGGCCGCGCGAGGAACGACGGCTGCGCCGCGCGACCCCCGATCTTGGCGGAACGACGCAGGTTCCGCCTTCGACTCGGAGCTTACGCCAAGCTGCTTAATTTCGTTTGAACCTCGCCATCGATCACGCTGGCCCGCAGCAGCCAGCGCCGCTCGCCCTCCAGCCCCAGCGCGGTGAGAGTACCGGTGCGATAGGCGCCGGTATCGATGCCGATCCGGTTCGGCTGGACGTCGGGCTCGGTCGAAATCGAATGGCCATGGACGATGCAGGCGCCCAGCTCGCCGCGATGGTCGAGGAAATCGTTGCGGATCCAGCGCATGTCGTTCGGATGCTGGTCCTCGAGCGCGACCCCCGGTCGGATGCCGGCATGCACGAACACATAGTCGCCGAAGCGCACGGCATCGGGCAGGTTGTCGAGGAACTGGCGGTGGCGCTCGGGGATATACTGGTTGAGCATCTCGACCGGCGGGATTTCCTCTCCCAGGCTCGCGACCGGCACGCCATAGCTGGCGAGGGTCTCGTACCCGCCGAATTTGAGCCACAGATTTTCGCTGCGGTCCTCATAGGGATCGAGCGCGCGCAGCATCGCCTCCTCATGATTGCCCATAAGCACATGGAAGGTGGCGAAACTCGGCAGATGGCTGATCGCGAATTCGACGGTTTCGGCGGAATAGGGGCCCCGATCGACCAGGTCACCCAGCAGCACGACATGGTTGTCGACGATCGCGCGAGCGGCGATGTCGTCGCGAATATGGGCGAGCAGCGGCAACAACAGATCGAGGCGCCCGTGGACGTCGCCGATCGCATAGACGCGCTGACCGGCCGGCACCTGCGGCCGCGGCGCATCGTTGCGCCGAGCCGTCAGCGTGTTCATCCGCTGCAGCCAGCCTCTGTCGCCGCCCTGTCCGAATCCGGATTGGTTCAAAATCATCCTCCGAACCGGGGAATATGGCTCCGTGCCACGGGATTGGCAATGCGGGCGAGCCGCCATCGATGACCAGTTGAAACCTCGCCTTCATATGGCCATAGGACGCGGGTCATGCGCAACACCAGGGAGAGGTTTTTGGTCCTTCAAGAGACGTCGACCGTCACTCGATCGACGGCAGGCTCCTATCCATCGAGTCTAATAGCCCACATCTTGCGATCGAAGCCCTTGAACAAAGGCCGCCGATAGCATGTCCTTCGGGTCATTTTTGCGGCGGGCAAAACGCATGTGGAATCTTGCGCCGGCCGACGGCAGCAAGCCCCTGTTCGATCTGTTCGCACTAAAGCCCGAGACGCGCATACGCAATGAGGCGATCCTCCGGGGCCATTGCAGAAACGCCTATCTAGGTGACGACAGCTCCCTATGCTGGGTTCTCGGGCGCTACAGCATGTTCGTGGATACGACGGATCTGGGCTTCTCGAGTCATATGTTGATGAGTGGCTTCTGGGAAATGTGGGTCACCGAAGCGATCATCCCGCGCGTCAGGCCCGGCATTCATGCTGTGGATTGCGGTGCGAACCTCGGATATTTCACGCTCATCATGGCCGATCTCGTGGGTGAGGCCGGCCATGTGGACGCATTCGAACCCAATCCCACGATCGCCGCCAAGCTGGCCAAGACGATAGAAGTGAACGGGTTCCTGGCGCGTACCACCGTGCACCAGGCGGCACTCTCCGACAGCTGCGGTGAGGCCTTGCTGCATGTGCCACCGCGCGAGCCGAAAAACGCCTATCTGCATCCCTCGGCCGCGCGTGCCGAGGATGTGTCGGTGACGATTCCGACGCTGCGGCTCGATCAGCTGGCGAATGCCGACAAGATCGATCTGATCAAGATCGATGTCGAAGGAGCGGAGGAAAGTCTTTGGACCGGGATGGAGGGGATTCTCGAAGGCAGCCGACCGCTGACCATAATCCTCGAGTTCACCGCAGCACGCTATCCCGACGCGGGTGACTTTCTCGATCGGATATTGTCATACGGCTTCTCATCGGAATTGATCGACTTTAGAGCGGGTGTCGTTCCCACGACTCGCTCCGAAATATTGTCGCGGCCCCGCCATATCGACCAGATGCTCATATTTACGCGGGGCGGCACGACGGGTGGCCAGCGACATCGTTAGGAGGTGCAATGTCGATTCCTGATTGCCGGTCCTCTCCCGAGCCGGCGCCCCATCCGTTGCGCCCGATATGAGCCGACCGATCAGCCTGGCGCTGTTCGCCCACCGCAGATCCTGGTTGCGCTTCACGCCGCGTTTGCAGCTATGGTTACGCCACCTCTATTTGCGATATCGCCAGTGCACGATCCCGCTCGGTCAGGACATGGTTCTGTGCCGCGTATTGGGCTTCTTCAAGCTTTACGCTGATCCGCGCGACCGGAGCATTTCTCCACATCTGATGATGGATGGCTATTGGGAGCCGCGCACGACGGAGACGATCATCGACCTGATGCGCTTTGACATGGTCGCTGTCGATGTGGGCGCCAATCTCGGCTATTTCACATTGCTTCTGTCGGCGCTGTGCGGTCCGAATGGCCGCGTCCTCGCGTTCGAGCCCAACCCGGAAACCGCCAGGCGTCTGCAGGCGACACTCACCCTCTGTCCATTTGGCAAGTGCGTCGATTTCCATCCCGACGTACTCGGAGCCACCGACGGCGAGGAGGTTAACCTTCTGATGTCCCTGGATCATCCAGGCGGCACCCACGTAACCTCGCTGACGCCCGACGGCACAAATTTCATCAAAGCCCGCACCCGCCGGCTGGACCGTGTGCCGGGCGCGCTCGACGCCACCCTTATAAAGATCGATGCCGAAGGAATGGAAGAGGCGATCTGGCAAGGCATGACAGCGATGATCGCGGGAAGCCGGCTGCGCTATGTGATTCTCGAATTTTCCCCCGCCTCCTATCGAGATCCCGCCGGCTTGCTCGATGAGGCGGAGGCCGCAGGCTTCGCCATATCGTGCATCGATGATCTGTATGGCGTCAGGCCTATCAGCCGAGCGGAAATCCTCGATGGCACGCCGCTCCGCATGTTGCTTCTGCAGCGCTGACCGCGAGGTCACGCCATCAACCGGAGCCAAGGCAAGACCGGACGCACATCCGAAATCCGAAATCCGGAGCTATATCGCCCTTTTTTGGTGCGTTGCCGCAATTAATGGGGTTGCAACAAATGCACACCCGGCTATTTTCGGCGCAGCGCAAGGGGCCAGGGAGACGAGCGTGATAACACACGACATCCGGGCCGATCCGGCCAATTCCACCATATTGGGACGCGGCCGGCAGGTCCTGAAGGCCGAGATCGACGCCCTCGTCCAGCTCGAAGCTAGTCTCGACGACGATTTCTCTGCCGCCGTCAGCCTGCTCGAAGCCACCAAGGGTCGCATTATCGTCACCGGTATGGGCAAATCGGGCCATATGGCGCGCAAGATCGCTGCCACTTTGTCTGCCACCGGATCGCCCGCCATCTTCATCCATCCCGCCGAGGCCGCCCATGGCGACCTGGGCATGGTGCAGCATGGCGATACGCTGATCGTGCTGTCCAATTCCGGGGCGACCCCCGAGTTGACCCCGGTCATGCAGCATTGCCGCAACCTGCGTATCCGGATCATCGGCATCGCATCGCGTGCGGATTCGCCGGTCATGCAGGCGGCCGACATCCGCCTGCTGCTGCCTGACGTTCGCGAAGCCTGCCCGAGCAACATCGCGCCGACGACGTCGACGGTCATGATGCTGGCGCTCGGCGATGCGTTGGCGATGGCACTGATGGACGTGCGCGGCGTGGCGCGGGACAGCATCAAGCTTCTCCACCCCGGCGGCGCGATCGGCCTGCGGCTGATGGCCGTTTCCGAGATGATGCATGTCGGAGGCAACCTTCCGCTGGTCGATCTCGACACGCCGATGCGCGACGTGATCATGACGATGACCTCGATCGGCTTCGGCGTGGCGGGTGTCGCCGACGCCCATGGCCGGCTGGTCGGCGTGATCACCGATGGTGATCTCCGACGCCACATCGGCGACCTGCTCGACGGCACGGCCGCCGACGTGATGACCCCGCATCCGAAGACGGTGCCGCCGGACACGCTCGCCGAAGACGCGCTGATGATCATGAACGACTGCAAGATCACCACCGTGTTCGTGATGGAGGAAGATCGTCCCGACTATCCGGCGGGCATCGTCCATATCCATGACTTCGTGCGCTACGGACTGAGCTAGGACCGCCGAGCGACATGGCCGACGTCGCGGTCATCATTCCCGCGCGTTACAGATCATCGCGTTATCCCGGCAAGCCCCTGGCGCTGCTGGCCGGCGCCACCGGCGTCGCCAAGCCGCTGATTCAGCGGAGCTGGGAATGCGCGACGGCGATCGCCGATCCCGCCTCGATCTGGATCGCCACCGATGATGAGCGCATCGCCGATGCGGCGAGGGTCTTCGGCGGACAGGTGGTGATGACCGCCGAAAGCTGCGCCAACGGTACCGAGCGGTGCGCCGATGCGATCGCGCGGCTTGGAATCGAACCGGCCGCGGTGGTCAATCTTCAGGGCGATGCGCCGCTGACCCCCGCTCATGTCGTGATGGCGCTGCTGGACGAGCTGTACGCCGACCCGGGCGTCGCGATGACGACGCCGGCGATCCGCTGCGCCCGAAGCACCTATGCGCATCTGGTCGAGGATCAGGCCCAGGGGCGGGTCGGAGGCACGACCGTAGTGTTCGGCGGCGACCGCCGCGCACTATATTTCTCGAAGCGGGTGATCCCACATCTGCCGCCCGATGCCGCCGCCCTGGCCTTTCCGCCGGTCCACCTCCACCTCGGCGTCTACGCCTATCGCCCCGAGGCGCTGCGCCACTATGTTACGCTCGGTGCATCCGAGATCGAACAGCTCGAAGGGCTCGAGCAGCTCCGTTTTCTGGATGGCGGAGTAGCAGTAGGCGTGGTGCCGTTCGGGCCGATCGGCTGGGACGCGATCGAACTCAACAATCCCACCGACGTGGCGCCGATCGAAGCCATCCTCAAAGCGCGCGGGATCGAATAGACAGTCGTCATGACCGGCCCGATTCTGCGTACGCTTCTCGCGCCCTGGTGGGCCGCCCAACTGCTGACCGGCGCCAAGTCCTTCCTGGACAATCCGCTGATCGGTTCGGAACGTCTCAACCGGCGCGGCTTGCATGTGCGGCGGGTGAAGCTCGCCCGCGCGATGGCCGAACGGCGTCGGGCGAAGCTCGCCACCGCGGTCGATCCCGCCGACCTCGCCCTGTTCGAGCGTGACGGCTACATCGAAAAACGCGATTTCCTGCCGCCCGACATCTTCGCCGCGCTGCGCGACCAGCTCCTCGGCTGGTGCGGACCGGCGCGCGAGATGGTGCAGGGCGACACGATCACCCGCCGCTATGCGGCCGATGCCAAAATGCTGCGCCAGATCCCCGCCCTGGCCGCCTTTTCCCGTGACCCGCGCTGGCGCGCGCTCGCCCGCCATGTCGCGAGCTTCGACATCGAGCCCCTGCTCTACGTCCAGTCGATCCTCACCCGCCGCCGCGACGCCGCGCCCGATCCGCAGACCCATCTCCATGCCGACACCTTCCATCCGTCGATGAAGGCATGGTTGTTCCTCGAGGACGTCGCGCCGGACGAGGGTCCGCTCACCTATGTGGCCGGGTCGCACCGCCTGACCCCCGAACGCCTCGCCTGGGAACAGCAGCGCAGCCTTGAGGTGCGTGCCGAAGGGGATTTCCTTTCGGCGCGCGGTTCGTTCCGCATCGACCGCGCCGCGCTGGCCGCGCTGGGCCTTCCGCAGCCCAAACCCTTCGCCGTTCCGGCCAATACGCTGGTGGTCGCCGATACTTTCGGCTTCCACGCGCGCGGCTGCAGCGAGCGGGCGACGACCAGGATCGAACTGTTCGGCTACAGCCGGCGCAATCCCTTCCTGCCCTTTTCCGGCCTCGACCTGTGGAGCCTCCCCGGCCTCGCCGAGCGCCGCATCCCGCTGCTGTGGCTGACCCACGACATCTACCGGCACTGGATCGGCCAGGCCTGGGCTAAGGTGGGCCCCAAGCGGCCCGGCGACGAATAGCCGCAGCCGGTGCTCGCTTTGCTGGATATAGGGTGGGAGACTGGCTAAGGAGCCATCATGATCGATGCCGCCACCCAGAATAATAGCCGCGAACTGGACCCGTTCGGGTATTGGGCAAGCTATGGCAGCGCCATCCGTCCCTTGGGGGGTGATGAGCGCGGGCCCGATCCTCGCTACGTGTTTCACACCCCCTATGTCGAATATCGGCCCGGCCGGGTGTTATTCAAAATCCACTTCGATCAGCTACAGGCGAGCTTCGGCGAACTGTTGGTGATCGTCATCGCATCCGTTCCCGGCAGCGGTCGCGATGCCGTGATGGTCACCTCCTCACGCCTCGACCTCGCCGACCGGCTCGCGGTTGAACGGGGCTTGACCATATCGATTCGGAGCGTC
>CAMLSA010000008.1 GCA_946482655.1 uncultured Sphingomonas sp.
GCGCATCCTTGGTAAGGCTGAGGTCGTGAGTTCAATCCTCACCGGCAGCACCATCATTTCAATGACTTAGTGACTATTTCCCTTTTTGGGGGCCCTTGGGGCATCACCGTGGTAGCACCATAGCTATGCGGCGAGGGCGATAGGGTGTTGGGGGTCATGATTCTTCTGCCCACCACATGAGCTTTGGGAGGCGCGGTCCCGTGGCCAACCATGGATAGCGCCGGTCACGATGGATCCAACAATACCATAACCGATCCGCCCTCTGATCTTACGTTTAGGGTTTCATGTGGGGCGGATCGAAAACGCCTCGGTTTATCCTGTTCCACTCTTTGATCTCAATCCCCCGGTCTGCCCGCCTTGGCGAAAGCGTCATCGGCAGCATGCGCTTCAGCCGGGTTCCAATAGTAAATAGGGTGATCGACTTTGCGAGTAATTTGGGTGACTGCATCTTGGACAAACTGGGGCTGTGAGCCGAAAAGGTTGCTGACCGGGGACATCGTCGCTGGCAAAGCAATATGATCGCTATGGCTATCGAGGCCGATCGGCCTGTTGCCTGACTTGGGCTTATAGAATCAGAATTACCTTCGTCGGCTCATTGCGTAAGCGGCCGGAAGACCGCAGCGTCGGAAGGGAGCAGGGTTTGCAACTGCCGTGCAATTTAGGAGATTGGCTATGAGATTTGTCTTGGTACACGGCGGTTTTCAAGGGCAGTGGGCGTGGGACAGGGTAATCCCGATACTGCACGGCCTTGGTCACGACGCAGTAGCGATGGAACTTCCAGGGCACGGCACGCGAGAAAGCGAGGTTGCGACGCTTGAAGGATACCGGGACGCCGTGATGGCTCTTGTTGAAGACGGCGACATCCTGGTAGGTCACTCCATGGGCGGTCATGTGATCACTTTGGTCGCCGATGTCCTCCATGATCAAATCAAGCATCTGGTCTATCTGGCTGCCGGTGTTCCCCTTGAGGGCCAAACTGCGAGCGCTGCTATCGCCCAGGATCCGGCGGACGATTCTGTCTTCATTTCAGAAGAAGTCGCATCCAGATTAAGTTTCGACAAAGGCCGGAACGCGATGGTCATCGATACAATCGAGGCTGCTCGAGCATTGATGTTTAACGACTGCGATGAAAGTACAATTGAATGGGCTTTTGAGCGTCTGAGCCCTCAACAGATTGCGCCGCTCAATGCGCCGATCTCCGTCCCCACATTCTGGACCTTGGATATTCCGCGCAGTTTCATCGCGTGCACGGAAGATGCCGCTCTTCCGGCACCGGTTGCCGATCGATTGAGTTCTCGCCTGAACGTCAAGCCTCTCTATATCCCCGGTTCACATTGTCCGTTCCTCAGTCGACCTAATGAACTCGTAGATGCCCTCCTCAGGGCCGTCGAGACAAAGCCCCAGGGCCTTCCATCGCCACTTTGATGGCTGGGGGCAGCAAACCGATTTCACCTACTTCAGGAACTGCTCGATGAGCCGGTCCGGCAATGGATCGGCCATTGTACCCGTCCTGCCAGCGACACTCCTCATTGGCATGGGCTTCGAAGGCAACGCCCAGCGCCGGCGATCTTGATTATCTTGGGGACCTGTGGCGATTCTAATGCTCATGATCTGCCTCACGCTGAGTGGCCTAGAGACTGTGATAGTCTGGACCACGAAAGGGACGATGAATGCCGGGCAACCATCGATGAGGCCAGCCGAGAGTGCCTGACGCTCATCGTGGCACGCGGCTATCTATGAAGTGTGGACAGAGATCGGCCCGGTACCAAGATATCTGCGCCGTTTTCAGGCCATCGTCTCGACTGGCGGAAAATCGATGTGGCGGCGCTGCCCGATACGATCGATCGGTCGCTTCATCGATCGGTTGACCTGTCCAAGGCCTTACCCGAGACGTGCGAGATTGAAACGAGCAAGGTCGAGACGACCACTTCCAGGGCCCAGATTGCGAGAGGCCTCAAGGGTGTTTCAAACTATTTTGACGCAGCACGAGGGTGCCATCCGGTCGCGAATGCGCCTGCGCCAAGCCGAGCATTTCAACCGCGCCGGTAAACGCGCGCAGATCGTTCACGTTGAGCACCGCGCTCAGCCGCTTCTCGGCCGTCCCGTCGTGGGCGAGGATCACCGGCCGTTCGGTGTAGCGATTGATCTCGGCCACCACCCGGGACAACGGCGCATTGTCAAAGACGAGCTGTCCCCGCAGCCAAGCCGTCGACCTCGCGGTATCGACCTTGCTGGCGCGCCAGCTACCCTTTGCGGGCACCAGAAGACGGCTTCCTGCGCTCATTTCGAGCGCCGGACGCCCCTCCTGGGGCTGCCCCTGCACGCGTACCCGCCCCTCCACCAGCACGACATCGAGCGGATTGGTGATGGTGTCGACCGAAAATGCCGTGCCAACAGCGGTCACCGACCGAAGACCGGCCCTCACGACGAACGGCCGCCTGCTGTCATGCGCCACCTGGAAGAATGCGCGGCCCTGTTCGATCTCGACGACCCGCTCGCGGGAGCCGACATCGACGCGCACCGACGAGTTGGCGTCCAGCACGATGCTCGATCCATCCGCCAGGGCGATCGGCAACCGCTGGCCCTTCGCGGTCGCAAAGCGCATGTCGTGCTGCGGCGGCACGTCGGGCGGGCCCGCGATCGGGTACAGGAACAACGCGACAGCGGCAGCAACCGCGCCGACGGCACAGGCGGCCAATGCGGCTGGACGCCAAAACCAGTGCGGCCGACCTCGGCTGCGCGCCTCCTCTCGCAACCGAAGCAGCTTCGGATCGTCGTGCAGAGGTTCGAGTCCCTGCCACAATTGCTCGACTCTCGCAAATGCCTCCGCGCACGCCGGGGTCGCAAGCCATTGCCGCAGATCTCGTTCGGCCTCCTCCGACATGGTGCCCGAGCGCCGGCGCATGAACCAGGCTGTCGCCTCGGTGGCGATATCGCCGGTAGGCAAGGAAGCGCCGTCTCTCATCGTGCCACATCCGTCGCTTTGAGCAACACCTGCAACGCGATCATGATATGCTTCTCTACCGCGCTCACCGAAATCCCGAGCTGCCGTGCGATCGCGGCGTATGTCATGTCGTCGAAGCGGTGCATCAGGAACACCTGACGCGTCCGTTCGGTCATCGTCTCGATCGCCTGCAGCGCAAGGCCCAACGCTTCCTTGCCGAGCAACTGCCGATCCGGCAGCGGCGCCTCGTCGCATATCGATTCAAGCTGGAGACCTTCGAAATCGGGGAAGGCTCGCCCGCTGAGCAGCCGATGCTTGGAGAGGACATTCCGTGCGACGACGAAGAGATAGGCCTCCATATTCTCGATCAGACTGTCGGCTTTTCGCGCTTGAAGGCTGGCGAAGACTTCCTGGACCAGATCGTCAACCGCGTCGGCCGGCACCCGGCGCCGAAAAAACCGCCGCAACGCCGGCAGGAGCGCGAGCGCGCTCCCTTCCGGCTTCAGTCGGTCGGCCGCAGTCATGTCAGGCGATGTCCAGTCACGATCGATGCCCATTCACGATGCGGTTCCTAACCCAGATCGACCACGGAATGTCCATGAAACATATAGAGCATGTTTGAAGACGAGTCCTCAGCAGCCGAGCCCGCGCTTACAAAGTTCGGCCTCGGGACTCGTCGAGAGTTATTGAGAAAAATAATTTCCATCAAACCGGCTGAGGTTTTTTCGACATGACCTCTCTCCTTAATGAGGGCCCCTTGATGAGCGGCCTGATAAGGGAGGGGACAATGAAGACATCTCATTTGCTGAAAGCGGGCGCATGCGTCCCGTTTCTGGTTTCGATTCCGGTGCAGGCCGCTCCCAGATCCTACAATGTCCCGCCGCAGTCGCTGTCGGGCGCCTTGCAGCAGTTCGCGCTGCAAGGCGGCGACCAGGTCGTGTTCGAGCCGCAAGCGCTGGCAGGCAAATACTCACGGGGCGTGTCGGGTACGATGGAGCCGGAAGCAGCGCTCCGTCGCGTGATCCAGGGGGCGAAGGTGACCTTCCGGCGGGCGCAAGGCGCCTATGTCATCGCGATGCAGAGCGCGCCTAGGGAACAAGGCGCACCCGCGGAGAAGCCGGTGACCATCGCCGAAGCCCCACCGGCCGAGGACCAGGTCCAGGATATCATCGTCACGGCCCAGAAACGCGCCGAAACCGTCCAGCGGACGCCGGTGACGGTCTCCGCCTTCTCCGCCGCCATGCTGGCCGACACAGGCATCAACACTGCCGCCAATCTGCAGGGCATCGTTCCCGGCATGACCATCAACCGTGCCCAGTTCGATCCGAATCTGGTCGCGGTCAGCATCCGCGGAATCCAGCTCCAGGACACGTCCAAGGCGATCGAGCCCGGCATCGGCTATGTCGTCGACGGCGTATCGATCGGCGCGCCGTCGGGGCTCCTGGTGGACTCCTTCGACGTCAAGCGGATGGAAGTTCTTCGTGGACCGCAGGGGACACTCTTCGGCCGGAACACGACAGGCGGCGCGCTCAACATAATCCGAACCGTGCCCGACCCGTCAGCCGATCCGAGCGTCGCGGCGAGGGTGACGGTCGGCAGCTTCGGCCGCCGGGACGTGGGCGTCAGGGTGATGGCGCCGATCGTGCGCGACAAGCTGGCGTTCAAAGCCACGTTCATTTCAGAGCGCGACAGCGGCAATATCTACAATTCCACCCTCGGCAAGCATGTCGGCGACAAGGATCGCCAGGACTACAACCTCACACTGCATGCCACGCCGACCGACAGGCTTTCGGCGACGCTGATCTACGAGAGGCTCGACGACAAGTCGCAGGCCCCGGCGGTGGTGAGTCTCCTGACGCCTGATCTGATCACGCTCAAGGTGCCCGGCTATTTCGCGGGAGCCGACGCGGCCTGTCAGAACCCGTTGACCGCTTTCGTCTGCGACGCGCGGCTGGATCAGAACAACGACGTGACGACCTCCCCCACCGAGCAGCTCAACAGCCTCAAACTGGATGCTCTGACGCTCAATCTGAAATATGATTTCGATACATTCTCGCTTGTCTCGATCACGGGGTTTCGAAACCAGAAGCAGCATAATTTTTCGTACGACGATGCAACGGTGCTCGGCTATTTCCCGTTCGCTTGGGATGAGAAATATAAGACTCTGAACCAGGAGGTGCGGTTCGAGAGCAATTTTGACGGGCCTTTCTCCATCATCGCCGGCGCCTTCTATTTTCGCAGCAAGTTCTTCATCAATGCGTATAACGAGCTCGATCTGGCGGTTCTTAGCCCCGGCACGCCGCCGTTCACCAATATCCTGACTTCGCCGTTCGCGTATCGGACACAATATAACAGCCGCTCCGTCGCGCTGTTCGCCCAAGCCGAATACAAGGCGACCGACCGCTTGAAATTCATTCTCGGGGGGCGTCAGACCTGGGACAGGAAGACGATCGACGTTGCGCTCTTTGCTCCAGGCACCGGCATCGTCGATCCGCTTCCCGTGTCACCTTTCGGCCCGTCTCCGTCGACCCAAGGGGATATACGGCAGCGTGCGGCCGACGCGGCCAACTTCCGGAAGTTCACGCCGAAGATCGGCATCCAGTATCAGGCCACGCCCGACTTCATGGCGTTCGCCTCCTACAGCATCGGCTACAACACCGGCGGCTTCAACAGCCGTCCATCCGATGTCAGCTTCATCGGGCCGTTCAGGCCGGAGCAGCTCGACGCCTATGAGGTCGGTTTCAAGAGCGACTGGCTCGATCGGCGGCTGCGTGTGAACGTGTCGGCCTTTTACAACATAATGAAGAACAAGCAGGAAGACCTGACCGTAGTCAATCGTGACGGCATCGGAGGCACGACGACGGTCAATGCAGCCAAGGCCAGATATGCCGGAGTCGAAGCGGAGGTCGTCGCCATTCCCGTCCGCGGCTGGACGAATTCTTTCGCGGTCGGTTATCTGGACGCCAAATATCTGAACTTTTCGGGAGACCTGTCTCAGGGGTTTCGCTCGGATCTGACGATGCTCGAGCTGCGCCGCGTTCCCAAATGGACCGTCGGTCTGGTGAGCGATTACGAATTCGACATGGGACCGGGCCGGTTCGGTATCAACGGGAAAATGTCCTATGTCGACAAGTTCGAGACGAATATCCTGAACGATCCGCGCGGGCGCACGCCATCGACGGCCAAGCTCGATTTCAGTGGCCGCTACTCATTCTCCGTTGGCGACGTGAACTATAAGATCAGGCTTTTCGTCGAGAATGTGACGGACAAGCATCCGCTGACGGGGCTCTTTTCCGCCAATACTCCAGGTTCGACGCTCGCGTTCGGTGTCGCCGATCCGGGGCGGCAATGGGGCCTTTCGCTGGACGTCAACTTCTGATGGCCGACCACGGAGGAGAGTGAGGCGGTCGAAAGGGACCGGCTTCGATCACAACGACAAATCACGAGGAGGAAGCATGACCATTTTTACAGTCCGCACCTGTCTTTGCGTCAGCGGCATATTGAGCGCCGCGGTGCTCGCGGCGGTTCCCGCATCCGCGCAGGTGGCGACGGACAGCGCCGCGCCGACCGGCCAGCAGGTATCCCCCGCCGACCAGGACATCGGTCTCCAGGATATCATCGTGACTGCCCAGCGTCGTGCGGAACGTCTCCAGAGCGTTCCCGTCTCGGTATCCGCGTTCAACGGCAATTCGCTGCGCAACGCGAATATCGGAAACGTGCAGGCGCTTCAGGGCTCCGTGCCGAGCCTTACCATCGATCGCTCCGGCTTTGGCCTGGGTATTCCGCAGATCAGCTTGCGCGGCATTTCGCTCCAGGACGTGGAAAAGAGCGTCGAATCGGGTATCGGCGTTACACTCGACGGCGTGCCGCTCGGCTTCTCCTCGGGCATGTTGCTCGATGCATTCGACGTAGAGCGCATCGAGGTGCTGCGCGGTCCGCAGGGCCTGCTGTTCGGAAAGAACACGACCGGCGGAACCATCAATGTGATTCGCACCCGTCCGGACCCAGACAGTTCCGCCAAGGGGCGGGTCCGCTTCACGCTCGGCAGCTTCGGCCGCAACGACTATGAGGGCGTCATCTCGGCTCCGATCATTCCCGGCAAGCTCGCCGCGAAGTTCGCCGGCACCGTACAGAAGAACAGCGGCGAATTCCGCAACACCGTGTTCGGCGGCCGCAGCGGTGACAGGGATTTCCGCGACTTCACCCTGACGCTGAACGCGACCCCTAACGATCGTCTATCGATGCTGCTGACTCTGGAGCGCCTGGAGGACGACAGCGAGGTGCCGCCTTATGTTCCGCTCGACACCGCCGCCGTCATCCCGTTGGGCGTGCCGGGCTATTTCGGCGGCGGCAACCTGCCATGCTTCAACCCGGCCACCGCCGCGACCTGCGTTCCGATCGACAAGGATCGCAACACGGTCGAGAATGCGCCGATCGCCGAGCCGAGCTTCTTCAATCTCGATGCGGTGACGCTGGAAACGGCTTATGCCGCCGATGCGCTGCGGTTCGTCAACATCTTCGGCTATCGCGCTTCGGAGGAGCGGATCGTCCAGGCGACCGACGCCACCCGCTACTCACTCTTCTATGTCCGCAAGCCGCAAAAGACGTGGCAGTTCTCGGACGAGCTGCGCGCGGAAAGCAGCTTCGACGGACCCTTCAACTTCGTGACCGGTGCCTTCTTCTTCAAGAGCAAGTACAGCGCTCGTCAGCAGGTGTCGCTGGATTTCGCCGCGCTCGATATCACGCTGGCGCCAGGCCAGTCCTACCTCAACTCGCTCAACAACTTCGATATTTCGATCAGGTCCCGCTCAATCGCGATTTTCTTCCAGGGTGACTTCGCGATTACGCCCGAGCTCAAGCTGATCGCCGGCGCCCGGCAGACGTGGGACCGCAAGTCGATCGACTACACCCAATATCTCCCCGTAGGGGGAACGACACGCGATCTTAGCGTTTATGGATCGGCGCTCGGGCGCGCACAGCGCTCGGCCAGCTTCAACAAACTGACCCCGAAGATCGGCCTAGAGTTCAAGCCGCAGCCGAACGTCCTACTCTACGGCAGCTTCAGCCGCGGCTATAATGCGGGCGGCTTCAACGGACGTCCTCCGAGCCCCGCACTCGTAATCCCCTTCCAGCCGGAATCGCTCGATGCCTATGAAATCGGACTGAAGAGTGATTTCTTCAACAACCGCCTGCGTTTCAACGTCGCGGGCTATTACAACACGATGAAGAACAAGCAGGAGGATCTGCTGATCATCTCGGGTACCTCGAACGGCACCCGCACCATCAATGCGGCGAAAGCCCGCTACAAGGGCGTGGAAATCGAGCTGGGCCTGGTCCCGGTACGCGGCTGGACGATTAGTTCCACCCTCGGCTATCTCGACGCCCACTACGTCTCGTTCACGGGCAATCTCGGCCAAGGCGAAGCGGATCTGTCGGGCCTTTCCCTGCGGAGAACGCCGAAATGGACGGGCGGCGTCATGTCGGACTACGTCTTCCCCGCGGGTGACGGCGAAATCGGCTTGAACGCCCGCTTCTCCTACACGAGCAAGTTCGAGACCAACGTGCTCAACGACCCGCGCGGCACCGCCGCCGCGGTCGGGCTGCTCGACCTAAGCGTACGATACAAGCTGCCCCCCATTTCCGGCGCGACGCTGCAGCTCAGCGGTTTCGTGAAGAATGTCACGGATCGGACGACCTATTCCGGCATGAGCTCCGGAAACTCGGTTGGCACGTTCATTGAGTTCGCCATTCCTCGAGTCGGCCGTACCTGGGGCGCGTCGCTCACCGCGGAGTTCTGACGATCTCAACACTCCCGAGAGAAGGGGAATCGCATGCGACATCGATCCAGATTGTCGCAAACCACCTGGAACAAGGCGGCTAGCGAGCCGCCGAAGTGGCGTCCAACTGCGGGACGGCATATTCGAAGAATGTGCCGACCGCGGTGGACAGCCCCGCCTGCGGCGCAGCCGACACGACTCTCGACAAGGCATTATTCATCAACGTGACGTGTTCTGCTATATGAGGCCCCGGCAAGTCTGCGAAACCAGACATGGCAAGTCGCCGGTATGCTTCCCTGCTATGTGATCGCATCCTTTTCGGGCGACTATTCCTTGCGATCGTGAAATGCGCCGCAAGCACGGGATCAGCGATGTGACATCCGACCGCTAGGACGGTGGCGGCGAAGCCGCCGCCATGGCGCTCGAACTGATTTGCTGTCAACGTCGCCCCGGCAACGAGGGAAGGAAGGCTTGATGGATCTAAGCGGGATTGCCGCCATCGTGACCGGCGGCGCTTCGGGCCTGGGCAACGAGACCGCCAACATGCTGGCCGCCAAAGGCGCCAGGGTCACCATCTTCGACCTCGATGCCGAGCTTGGCGCCGCGGCGGCTGCCGACATCGATGGCCACTTCGTGGCGGTCAACGTCTCCGACGACGCGAGCGTGGCCGAGGGGATCACGAAAGCCGAGGCGAAGCATGGCGTGGCCCGCGTCCTCGTCAACTGCGCGGGTGTCGCCACGCCGGGGCGTATCGTCGCGGCGGACGGCAACCCGCTCGCGCTAGACGCCTATCGTCAGGTGATCGAGATCAACCTGATCGGCACCTTCAACGTCCTGTCGAAGTTCGCGGCTCGATCGCTGACGATCGAACCCATCGGCGAAGAGCGCGGCGTGATCGTCAACACCGCCTCGATCGCGGCTTATGACGGCCAGATCGGCCAGGCCGCCTACGCATCGTCAAAGGCGGGCGTCGCCGGCCTGACGCTCTGCGCGGCGCGCGACCTCGCCCAGCATCGCATTCGCGTGGTGACGATCGCGCCGGGCATCTTCATGACCCCGATGATGGCCGGCCTCCCGCAGGCCGCGCAGGACTCGCTCGGTCGGCAGGTGCCGCATCCGAGCCGCCTCGGCCATCCGAGCGAATATGCCCAGCTGGTCGAGAGCATCCTCGCGAATCCGATGCTCAACGGCGAGACGATCCGCCTCGACGGCGCGATCAGGATGGCGCCGCGGTGAGCGCCGCCCCGCTCCTGTTCGATCGCGACGGCGCGGTCGCCCGGCTCACGCTCAACCGTCCCGACGCGGCAAACGCGCTGGACGCGGCGCTCAGCAACGCGTTGGCCGAGGCAGCGATCGAGTGCGACGCTAATTCCGACATACGTTGCGTGGTTCTGACCGGTACTGGCCGGATGTTTTGCGCGGGTGGCGATATTGGCTTCATGGCCGCCTCGGGCGACAGAGTGGGGGACGTCGTCGGTCAGCTGGCCAGCACGGTCCACTTGGCGATGACGCGCTTTGCCCGGATGAACAAGCCGCTGATCAACCTGATCAACGGCCCCGCCGCGGGCGCCGGCTTCGGCCTCGCGCTGTCAGGCGACATCGTCCTCGCCGCCCGTTCGGCGAAGTTCCAGGCGGCCTATGGCGCGCTCGGCGTCTCGCCCGATGGCGGACTGACCTGGCTACTGCCGCGCCTCGTCGGCCTGCGCCGCGCGCAGGAAATCATCATCGCCAACCGCAGCGTGGAGGCCGAGGAGGCCGAGGCAATCGGCATGATCACACGTGCGATCGACGATGACCAGCTGGCGGAGGAGGGCGCCAGAATGGCCGCGACCCTGGCCAGCGGCGCGATCGGGGCGATCGGCAACATGCGCGCGCAACTCCTCGCCACATTCCAGAACAGCTGGGAAACCCAGCTCGAGATCGAAGCCCGCGGCATCGCCGCGACGATCGCAGGGGCCGATGGCAAGGAGGGCGTGGCCGCCTTCCTAGCCAAGCGCAAACCCGATTTCACAGGTGGCAAGTGACCTCGAGCACTCGAACGCCGAACTGATCGGCGGCGATCAAGACAGCGGCGCGAAGACTGTGGGGCCGTCTGCCCGGCGCTGGCCCGCGTCTTCGTCGGCCAGCTTGACGACGAGCGTCCCGCTGTTCGCGCCCTTGAACAGATCCGGAAAGATTTCGGGCAGATTTTCCAAACCGGTGCGGACGTCCTCACGATGCTTGATGAGCCCCTGTCCTACCCACTCGCGCAACCGCGCGACGGCGTCCGGGATTTCGGATGCCCATGTCTGGGCGACGAACCCTTCCATGCGCAATGCGCCATGAACCATGCGCATGAAATTGTCGGGCCCGCGCATCCGCCCGGTGCCGGTATAGCCGGAGATCATGCCGCACAGGACGATCCGGCCATGCGGTGCCATATTGTCGAAGCCCGCCTGCAGCATGTCCCCGCCGACATTGTCGAAGAAGATGTCGATGCGGTCGCCCGCCAGCTCCCGCAGCCGGGCGGATACGTCCTCAGCCTTGTAGTCGATCACGGCATCCAGGCCGCACGCTTGGCTGAGCCAGTCGCATTTTTCGCGGCCGCCGGCGATACCGATCACACGGCAGCCCATGATCTTGCCGATCTGCGCCGCTGCGGAACCCGCCGATCCGGCTGCGCCGGATACCAGGAGCGTCTCGCCCGGTCGAGGGCGGCCGATCTTTGTCAGCCCAAAATAGGCGGCAACTTGGTTCATGCCGAAGACGGCGAGGGCTTCCAGCGGCGAAACCCCATCGGGATAGGGGATGATCGGAATGAAAAGATTGTCGACGTCGAGCACCGTATAGTCCGACCACCCACCGATTACGAAGGCGAGCATCCCCTCCGGATAGCGCGCGTCGCTTGAGGCGACGACGCGGCTCGCGGTCGGCGCGAAAATAGTGTCGCCAAGCTGAAGCGGTGGATGGAAGTTGATGTTCGCATTCATCCAGTTACGCTGGTCGGGTGCGCAGATCGTATAGAGATTGCGGACCACGATCTCGCTCGGGCGAAGACCCGCGGTATCGATGATCTCCTCCCGAAACGCGAAATCGGCCTGTCGGGGCGTGCCATCGGGGCGGCTCGCCAGAATCCATTTGCGATTTCGAAAGGACCGGGGTGCAGACATCGGTATCTCCAAGCAAGGCGGGGCGGATGCGCGTGGAAGAGGCGCGACGTGCGGACTATATTTGGCTGTCGAGGCATGGCAACCCGCGGTGCGGCAATTGCTCTCCCGTGTGATCTTTGACGTTCGCGCCGGCTTGTGCCGCATCATATTGTTAGGCACAACCGGGTCGCAAAGACGATTTATGCCGGAGAGGAAGACCGACCTGAATGAAGGGGCGTTCTGGACGATTGAGCCCCCCGGTCCGGCTGCGACCCCGGCGCGAATCCGCCGCATGCGTCCCGAAGTAAAGTCGCCCAGAGTGTGGGCGAGCATCCAGGTGCACAACCTGAACAGGAGAGGATAAATTGATGGCCGAGCAGGTAAGCTTCACGGTGGACGGCGTCGAGATTCAGGCGGATCTCTACTTGCCACCCGATCTGGCGCCCGGCGAGCGAAGGCCGGCAATCGTGGTTGGCCATGGCTTTAGCGGCGTCAAGGAGATGCTGGTGCCGCAAGGGGAGTTCTTCTCCAGGGCAGGCTATGTGGTGCTGGCCCTCGACTATCGCAGCTTCGGCCTGAGCGGCGGAGAGGTTCGCGGCGAACTGTTCCCAGAACGACAGATGGATGATTTCAGCGCAGGGATCACCTTTCTGCAGGGTCGCGATGAGGTCGAGGCGGATCGCATCGCGATCTGGGGCACCAGCTTCGCCGGATTGATCGTGCTGGGCGTCGGCGCTCGCGACCGGCGGGCGCGGGTCGTCATCACCCAGGTGCCGATCGTCGACGGCCGTGCATGGATGACTTGGCTGCGCACGCCTGAGCAATGGGAGATGTTGCTGGACGCGATCGACGAGGACCGCGCACGCCGGCTTCGCGGCGAGCCCAGCGCGCGCATACCCGTGATGGCGCCGTTCAGCGATCCCGGAGTGATCGCCATGCCTACCTCGCAAGACGTCGTGAAATTCGCCAGCATGAACCCACCGACCTGGCGCAACGAAATCACGATCGAATCCATGGAGAAGATCATCCAGTATAGCGCCATCCCCACGATTCACCGGATTTCCCCTCGGCCGCTCTGTATCATCATGAACACGGGCTATGAGGTGCTGCATCCGGTCGAGCAGGTGATCGAAGCCTATTCCGCTGCGGCCGAACCGAAGAAGCTGGTTCTGCTGCCCTACGATCAGCTCGGCTTCTACGCGGAGGCAGGCCAGGACGCTGCGCTGGCTGCCGCGCTGGATTTCCTGACGGAAACGCTGCCCGTTGGCAGGAACATCGGCGGCAAGGTGCCTCGCTCGCGCTTCGCCAGCTGAAGGCCGGTGGGGCGACTTGGCGACAAGCGCCCCATCACATCATGTCCCGATGCCCAGGGGGAGTGTCTCAGGACAGCTTTAGCTTGCGTGTACGCCTTGTCTTGGTTTTCGCCGGAGCCGGATCGGGTGTCGCCGGGGCGGGCGGGCTCGGTTTTCGCCCCAACCCGATCTTGTGAGCCAGACTGCGCCGCTGTTCAGCATAGTTTGGTGCAACCATCGGGTAATCCGCGGGCAGCTTCCACTTGGCGCGATAGTCGTCCGGCGTCATGCCATAAGTCGTATTCAAATGCCGTTTGAGCATCTTGAGCTTTTTGCCATCCTCTAGGCAGACGAGGTAGTCGGGCTTCACCGAACTGCGGATCGATACGGCGGGCTGTTGCTCGATGAGGGGCGCCTCGGCGGGTCTTCCGAGACCTGCGAGGGCCGCATAGACCTTCGAGATCACGCTTGGCAGATCGCCTACCGCTACCTGGTTGTTCTCGACATGCGCGCTGACAATATCCGCCGTCAGCGTGATCAGGGTCTCGTTGGGTCCCAGCGACATATTTGAGTGCTCCATGTTTCCATTTTGGGCCATGTCGAACAAATGGGCCCAATTCAACCATAGAATAAGCCTCTTTCCTCCGAATCACGGAAAATAGGGGTAGCCATGTTCTGATTCGCCGCCCACGCGGCGCCCGAAGGGGCACAGGCCGCGGACACTTCGAACCCGCGTCGGAAACCGATGTCAGCCGTCCAGCTCACCCTGGCTGACGGGGTGAGGGAGATACGCCATCTCCAGCTTCGCGATTTCCTCCGCGGTCAACTGGATGTCCAGAGCCGCGATCGCGTCGTCGAGATGCGCGGAGGTCCGGGCGCCGACGATGGGCGCGGAGACGGCCGGCTTCTGCATCAGCCATGCCAGAGCAATCTGGGCGCGCGGCACACCGCGCGCCTTGGCAACCAGCGCGACGGCATCGATCACATCCCTGTCGCTGCTCTCATAGGCGTACAGAGTCCTGCCGAACGGGTCGTTGGACGACCTGTCCGTCCGCACGTTCCAGTCCCGTGTCAACCGGCCGCGCGCCAGCGGGCTCCACGGAATGACGCCGATCCCCTGATCGGCGCACAGCGGCAGCATCTCGCGTTCTTCTTCCCGGTTGAGAAGGTTGTAGTGGTTCTGCATCGAGACGAACTTCGACCAGCCATTCCGTTCCTGAAGGTGAAGGGCCTTGCCGAACTCCCAGCCGTACATGGACGACGCGCCGAGATAGCGAACTTTCCCCGCTCGTACGATGTCGTCGAGTGCTTCGAGGGTTTCCTCCATCGGAGTCGAGTGATCGAGACGATGGACTTGATAGAGATCGATATAGTCGACGCCGAGCCGTTTCAGGCTGTGATCCACCTCGGTGAAGATCGCCTTACGCGAAAGCCCTCTCCCGTTGGGGCCGGGACGCATCTGGTTCCAGACCTTGGTGGCGATGACGACTTCGTCCCGATCGGCAAACTCGGCGAGCGCGCGGCCCAATATCTCCTCGCTCCCGCCGAGCGAGTACACATTGGCGGTATCGAAAAAGGTAACGCCGGATTCGATCGCCTGGCGCAGTACCGGGCGGCTATCCTCCTCAGGCAGGCTCCAAGAAGGATAGCCTCGCCCCGGTTCCCCGAACGTCATGCAGCCCAGGCAGATCGCCGAGATGTCGAGGCCCGTATTGCCGAGTTTCTTGTACTTCATTCAGGATGACCTCCGTTGCCCGCGTTCCTGCTCCTTGTCTACGCTCCCGTCTCCCGGGATTACAATGATGGCGTGGGCAGCCCGGAACAGACGGGCTGCCCGGATTTGATTCGGACGGCACGTCGAATGTCCCAGGCCGGCGGTTGGAACGAACGGCGGCGCCTATGGTTGAATGTCTGGTCATGGCGCAGCGGATCAACCATGTTTGATACGCGATGACAGGAGAATCGATCATGAATCAGGCAATGTCGGAGACGGTGGTCGAACGCGACCATAAGCTCATTCTCGGCAGCCGGGTGGAAGGAACGCCGGTCTTCAACAAGAGCGGCGAGACGATTGGCCATATCGACGATCTTTCGATCGAGCGGGTCAGCGGCAAGGTCGTTTATGCGATCATGTCGTTCGGAGGATTTCTCGGCATCGGCGAAAAATTCCATCCGATCCCGTGGTCGCTGCTCGACTATGACGTTGAGCGGGGAGGCTATGTCGTGCCGCTCGACAAGGCGGAGCTGAGCAAGGCGCCGCACTATGAGCGCGACGAGCTGGTGGCGCTGGGTGGGCCCAGTCACCAGCGCTATGGCGAGCGCATCTACGAGTATTACGGCGCCTATGGACCGCTGCCGCCATATTTGTGATCGAACAGCCATCCGAACAGGGCTGTGCCCAGCAGCGCGCCGGCGAGCTGACCGACAATGAAGAGGGGGACCGACGCCGGAGCAATACCGGCGAAGCTGTTCGACAGGCTGCGCGCAATCGTCACCGCCGGATTTGCGAATGATGTCGAGGCGGTGAACCAATAAGCGGAGGTGATGTAGAGGCCCACCGCCACAGGCGTGAATTCGGGCCGGCTCCGGCGGATGGCGACGATGGTGCCGATCAGCCCGAAGGTCGCGACCAGCTCGGACAGGCCCTGAGCGGGTCCGTTGCGCAACTTTGAAGAGACCTGGAGCAGCGGCTCCGCGAACATGGCGTGGGCCAGCCATACCCCGGCGATCGCGCCGAGGATCTGCGCCGCCACGAATGCGATGCCCGGGATCAGGTCGGTTTCGCGGCGTATCGTCATGACCAATGTGACGGCGGGATTGAAATGCGCGCCCGAAATGGGCCCGAACATATGTATCAGCACGACCAGACCCGCGCCGGTCGCGATCGTGTTGCCGAGCAGCGCGATGGCATCGTTGCCGCCGGCAAGCCGCTGGCCCATGATTCCCGAGCCGACCACCACCGCGAGCAGCAACGCCGTTCCGAGGAACTCCGCGACGATCGGACGGAGCAGCGTCATGCGTCGGCGGGAGTATCGCGGGTGGTGCCGATCCTGTCCATATGCTGCTGGAGCGCTAGCCGGTCGAGTTCCTGGATCGGCAGATTGACGAACAGGCTGATCCGATTGCTGAGCTGGCGGTAGGCATCGGCGAAGGCGAGCGCGACGAGCGCCTCGTCACCCTCGACGGCGGCGGGGTCGGCCACGCCCCAATGCGCCTTGAGCGGCTGGCCCGGCCAGATCGGACAGACCTCGCCCGCTGCATTGTCGCAGACGGTGATGATGAAATCGAAATGGGGAGCGTCCGGCCCCGCGAACTCGTCCCAGCTCTTCGAACGGAGATGGTCGGTTTTGTAGTTCAGGTGCTGCAGCAGGCTGATCGCATGGGGATTGATCTCGCCCTTGGGGAAGGAGCCGGCTGAATAGGCGACGAATTTTCCCGCACCTTCGCGGTTCATGATCGATTCCGCGAGGATCGAGCGGGCGGTGTTGCCGGTGCAGAGGAAGAGGACATTGTAGGGGCGGTCCATGACAGGCTCCGTTTTCATTCAGGGGCAGCAGGTCGGCTCACTGGCCGCTTCGACCAGCGCGCCGCAGATTTCAGGATGCCCGGCGCAGCAGTCGGCGACCAGGAAACCCAACAGGGCGCGCATGCCGTCATAATCGGCCGAATATATGACAGATCGACCATCACGCCGTGACCGGATCAGCCCGGCATGGCCGAGAATGGTCAAATGCGTCGACAGCGTGTTGGGCAGGACGCCGACCTCGCGCGCGATTTCGCCCGCAGGCATGCCACCGGCACCCGCGCGGACGAGAAGGCGGAATACCGCCAGGCGGTGCCCATGCGCAAGCGCCGAGAGGGTTTCGACGGCAGCGGGCAACTCCATCAGGAGCACGCCGACTTCGGCACTGCGGCCCGCGCGCGGCAGCCGAGACGCGGCAGACCGACATGGAGATGGTGGCGTTTCATCGATCACTCCGATTCGATATTTCGATAAACAGCGAATAATCGAATCGTGGGAAGATGCCAGCCTTTCATACACGGACAAAATCGGCATGCTGTCGTCGGACGCGGTATAGGACGCGGTAGCGGAGAGGCGGGAGCGTCGGACAGTGGTGAAGAACAGGCCCAGATTGCTGATGACGCGACGTTGGCCCGAAATGGTCGAGGCCGAGCTCCGCCTGCGCTATGACGTTTCGGTCGATCCGGAGGACCGCAAGCTGAGCACCGGCGAGCTTCGTCGGGCGATGCTCCATTTCGACATTCTGTGCCCGACCGTGTCTGACAGGATCGATGACACGATCCTGTCGGTGCCCGATCGCCGGGTCCGGCTGATCGCCAATTACGGCGCGGGCGTCGATCATATCGATCTGGCGGCCGCCAGGGCGGCCGGGTTGCCGGTGAGCAACACGCCCGAGGTGCTTACCGATGCGACCGCCGAGATCGCGATCCTGCTGATGCTGATGGCGAGCCGGCGAGCGAGCGAGGGCGAACGCGAGCTGCGCGACCGGCGCTGGCAAGGATGGCGGCCGACTCATTTGATGGGGCGGAGCCTCGCCGGACGGACGCTGGGCCTCGTCGGTTTCGGCCGGATAGGACAGGCGACCGCCGCGCGCGCCGCCAAGGCGTTCGACATGCGGATCGCCTATAACAGCCGCAGCCGCGCGACGCCCGACGTGGAAGCGGCGACCGGCGCCACCTATTTCGCCTCGCTCGAGACGCTGGCGGCGGAGGCCGACGTGCTTTCGCTGCACTGCCAGGGAGGCGCGGAGACCCATCACCTGATCGACAGGGCGCTGCTCTCCCGGATGAAGTCGAGTGCGATCCTGATCAACACGGCGCGCGGCACGGTGGTCAACGAGGCCGATCTCGCCGAGGCGTTGGCGACGGGAATGATCTGGGCGGCCGGGCTCGACGTTTATGAGCATGAGCCCGCCGTCACGCCCGCCCTGCTGGACTTGCCCAATCTGGTGCTGCTGCCGCATCTCGGCAGCGCTACCGAAGAGGTGCGCACCGCGATGGGAATGCGGGTCGTCGCCAATGTCGACCGTTTCTGCGCCGGTGAGGAACTGCTCGACCGTGTCTGCTGAGATCGCCTCCGCAACGATCGACCTGATCGAGCCCAGCGTGCGCGGAGCCTTCGCCGCGGGCGGGCGCCGGCCGTTCGTCATCGGTCTGTGCGGAGCCCAAGGATCGGGCAAGTCGACCGTCGGCGAGGGACTCATGCAGCGGCTCCAAGCGGCCGGGCTCCGCGTCGCGCTGCTGTCGATCGACGATCTCTATCTGTCGCACGAGGAGCGCGAGAACTTGGCGACCACGGTCCACCCGCTGCTGCGGACGCGGGGCGTTCCGGGCACGCATGACGTGGCGCTCGGCGAGGCGGTGATCGCGGCCTGCGGGCACGAGGGCGTAGCCGCGCTGCCGCGCTTCGACAAGGCGATGGATAGGCGAAGGCCCGAACAGCAATGGGTGCGGACCGAGGGGCCGGTCGACATCATTTTGTTCGAAGGCTGGTGTGTCGGCGCGGTTCCGCAGGGCGAAACGGCGTTGTCCGAGCCCGTCAACTCACTCGAGCGCGACGAGGATGGCGACGGAAGCTGGCGGCGCTGGGTCAACGGGCAACTGGCCGGTGGCTATCAGCGCCTGTTCGGCCGGATCGACTATCTGCTGCTACTCGCCGCGCCCGGCTTCGATATCGTGTCGGACTGGCGCAAGGAACAGGAGCACAAGCTGCGCGCGGCGCTCGCGGCAGGAGGTATGGGACTTGCCGCGACGCTCGACGACGCCGGAGTCGAACGTTTCGTCCAGCATTATCAGCGGATCACCGAGCATATATTGGTCGAGATGCCGAATCGCGCCGACCTGACCATCGCGCTCGACCGGGAGCGCAGACCCATGACGAACGAGCAGGAAGTTTTGAGGCCATGACGAATTGGATGCAAAGCGTGACCCTGGTCGAGGTCGGCCCGCGCGACGGTTTCCAGCCGATCGGTCCGCAGATCCCCACCAGAACCAAGATCGACTATATCGAGCGGCTCCACGGCGCGGGCGTGAGACGGATCGAGGTCACGGCCTTCGTCAGCGAACGCGCGGTGCCGCAGCTCGCCGACGCGGCCGAGGTGCTCGCGGCGGCGCAGGCGCTGCCGGGGCTCGCGGCGCAGGTGCTGGTGCCCAATCAGCGCTACTGCGACAAGGCGCTCGAGGCGGGCGCGACCTTCGTCGCATTCGTGCTCTCCGTCAGCGAGAAGCATAATATGAACAATGTGCGCCGAACACCGCAGGAGTCGGTCGACGAATATGCGCGGCTGGTGGCGGGCCTGCCGGCGGGTATCCGGCTGCGGCTCAACATCGCCACCGCATTCGACTGCCCTTTCGAGGGTGCGATCGATCCGAAGGCGGTGATCGCGCTGCTCGATCAGCTCGTGCCGATCCGTCCCGACGCCGAGATCTCCTTGTGCGACACGACGGGCAGGACCACGCCCGCGCATGTTTGCGCACTTTTCGTTGAGGCGATGGCGCGCTTTCCCGGCGTGACGGATTGGGTGTTCCACGGTCACGACACTTATGGCCTTGGCGTCGCCAATGTCCTTGCCGCGCATGGCGCAGGGGCACGGATCTTCGATTCCTCCTTTGGCGGGCTGGGTGGTTGCCCGTTCGCGCCGGGCGCGACCGGCAATGTCGCGACCGAGGATGTGGTGTGGACTTTCGACAAGATGGGCATCGCGAGTGGGATCGATCTCGACCGGTTGCTCGACGTCGCCGAGGACGGCGTCCGGATACCCGGCGCGTTATCGGGCGGGCGGGTGCGCAGCGCGCTGCACAGCCAGAGGTGCGTCACCGGCCCTGTCGCCTGAAGCTCGACCGAAGCGTATTTTCTGATTCAGCTTCTCGCTTTGAGATGGGCGAGAGTCTCCGGTGCGGGCCCTCCGGTGGCCCAGTCGATCAGCTCGATCACGTGCGCGATCGGCGTCGCGGTACGGGCGCCGATCTGCATCGCGCAGCCGATGTTGCCGGTGGCGATCACGTCGGCCCGCAACCGCGCGATATTGGCTACCTTGCGATCGCCGAGCTTGCTGGCGAGTTCGGGCTGGAGGATGTTGTAGGTCCCCGCGGAGCCGCAGCAGAGATGCGCTTCGCCCGGCGTCTTCACCGCAAATCCGGCGCGCGCGAGCAGCCGCTTCGGCGCGTCGAGGATCTTCTGGCCATGCTGAAGCGAGCAGGCTGCGTGATAGACGACGGTAAGGCCATGGCTGTTACCTGGGGGCAGATCGACCTTATCAAGAAATTCGCTGATGTCGCTGGCAAGCGCCGAGACCCGCGCCGCGCGTTCGGCATAGGCCGGATCCTCGCGCAGCATGAAGCCATAGTCCTTGATCGTCGTGCCGCAGCCAGAGGCGGTGATCAGAATGGCGTCGAGACCCTCGCCCTCGATCTCACGGCTCCAGGCATCGACATTGCGTCGCGCCGCCTCCATCGCCTGGGCTTCCTTGCCCATATGGTGGACCAGCGCCCCGCAGCATCCCTCGCCGGGCGCCAGCACCGCTTGGTAGCCGAGCCGGCCGAGCAGGCGGATCGTGGCGGCGCGGATGCCGGGCTTGAGAACGGGTTCGGCGCAGCCCTGGAGCAGCGCGACCCGGCCCACCTGGATCAAAGGAGGAGGCGTTTCGACGGTCGCGTTTTCGGTGCTGTGCTTCGGCGCCAGCGCGAGCATGGCCGCGAACGGTTTCGTCCAGCCGAGCCTGTCGAGAAGCGGCGCGGCCGGGCGTGCGAGGCGGGCGAGAGCCAGTGCGAGCCGGAAGCGCCCGGGATGGGGCAGGAGCGCGGCAAGCAGATTGCGGATCAGCCGTTCGAACAGCGGCCGGCGGTAGTGCCGCTCGATATAGGCGCGGGCATGATCGACGAGGTGCATGTAGTTCACGCCCGACGGGCACGTCGTCATACAGGCCAGGCAGGACAGGCAGCGGTCGACATGCTTGACCACCTGGGGCGTCGGCACCGCCTCGGCCTCCAGCATGTTCTGGATAAGGTAAATCCGGCCGCGCGGGCTATCGAGTTCGTCGCCGAGCAGCACATAGGTCGGGCAGGTCGCGGTGCAGAAGCCGCAATGGACGCATTTGCGGATCACCGCCTCGGCGACCGCGGTGGCCGGGTCGGCGAGCTGCTCGGGCGTGAAATCAGTGCGCATCGGCGACGTCCAGGAAGCGGCCGGTCTCGAAGACGCCCGCAGGGTCGAAGGCGCGGCGGATACGGGCTTCCAGCGCCGCCACCCCCGGGTCGCGCGGATGCTGCATCGGTACGCTATTCCGTATATTGGTCGGCGCGCGGATCAGCGCCGCATGTCCGCCCGCGGCTTCGGCGGCCCTGCGCACCAGAGCGGGTTCGCCGTCAAATGCCAGCCAGACTAGTCCGCCGGCCCAGTCGAACAGCCAGCGTGCGCCCTGGGGCGCCAAACGATCGATGAGGAGGGGGCCGCCCCCCGGGGGCAGGTTGACCTTCCAGAGGACCGACGCGTCGGCGAGTGGCCGCGCCTCGCGCACAGCCAGCCAATGTTCGGCGGCCTCGGTTTCGGGCAGCATCCTAGCGTGGCCATGGGCCTCGACGATGGCTGGCAGTGCCGCGCAGCGCGCGCTGACCGAAGGCGCGAAGCCCTGCACACGGAACAGGGTCAGCGCCGGGCGGTCGGCCGTGGCCGGCAGGTGGGCGGCGGCGCCGATCTCGGCCGAGCTGCCCATCGCGCAGGCCATCGCGGCCTGGGCGAGGTGATGGTCGAGTCCCTCGAGCGCCATGGTCTGCACGACGCGCGGGCGAGGCAGCACCTTGAGGGTCAACTCGGTGATCGCGACAAGACGACCCCAGCTCCCCGCGACCAGCTTGGGCAGGTCATAGCCGGTGACGTTCTTGACCACCTTGCCGCCACCGACGAAACGCTCGCCGCGTCCCGACACCGCGGTGAAGCCAAGCAGATGATCGCGCGCGCTGCCCATCGTCAGCCGCCCCGATCCGGCCACGCCTGCGGCCACGACTCCGCCGATCGTGGCCTGTCGCGACTGATTTCCGAGCAGGTGACCGTGATCATAGGGTTCGAACGCCAGCATCTGGCCCTTGCTCTCGACCAGCGCCTCGACTTCGGTGAGCGGCGTGCCTGCACCGACCGTCAGCACCAGCTCGGGCGGATCATAATCGACCACGCCCGAAAAGCCGCGCATATCGACGATCGCGGCCTCGCGATCCGCGCCGATCGCCGCCTTGGAACCACCACCGCGCAGCTCCAGCTTCGTGCCGCTGGCGGACGCGTCGGCGACCAGCTCGACCAGCTCGTCGATGGAGGCGGGGCTATGGCTGGTCATCAGAAGCGCGGCAGATCGGGAAAGGGCAGCTTGCCGCCATGGATGTGGACCCGACCGAGCTCCGCGCAGCGGTGCAAGGTGGGAAAAACCTTGCCGGGATTGAGCAGCAGATCGGGATCGAAGGCGCATTTTACCCGCTGCTGATGATCAAGATCGGTCTGCGTGAACATCTCGGGCATCAGGTCGCGCTTCTCGACTCCGACGCCGTGCTCGCCGGTGAGCACGCCGCCCATCTCGACGCAGAGGCGAAGGATGTCATTGCCGAATTCCTCGGCACGCTCGACGTCGCCCGGCTTGTGCGCATCGTAGAGGATGAGCGGGTGGAGATTGCCGTCGCCCGCATGGAAGACGTTGGCGACTCCCAGGCCGTGCTTCTCGCCAAGCAGCGCCATTCGGCGGAGCACCTCCGGCAGATGGCGGCGCGGGATGGTGCCGTCCATGCAATAATAGTCGGGCGCAATCCGGCCGACCGCTGGGAAGGCCGCCTTGCGGCCCGCCCAGAAGGCCAGCCGCTCGGCATCGTCGTTCGAGACGCGCAGCGACACCGCGCCGTTGGCCGTGGCGATGCGTGCCACCTCCTCGATCAGATGGTCGCACTCGGCCGCCGGACCGTCGAGCTCGACGATCAGCAGCGCTTCCACATCGAGCGGGTAGCCGACCTGGACGAAGGCCTCGGCGGCATGGATTGCGGGCCTGTCCATCATCTCCATGCCCGCGGGAATGATCCCTTCGGCAATGATGTCGGCGACGCATTGTCCGGCGCTTTCAACGGTCGGGAAGCCGACCAGCACTGCGCGGGCCGTTTCAGGGCGCGGCAGGATCCGGACGGTGACCTCGGTGACGACCCCGAGCAGCCCTTCGGATCCGACCACCACGCCGAGCAGGTCCAGCCCGGCGGGATCGAGGTGGCGGCCGCCGAGGCGCAACACCTCGCCTTCCATCGTCACGATCTCGGCACCGAGCACATTGTTGGTGGTCAGGCCATATTTGAGGCAGTGCACGCCGCCGGAATTCTCGGCGACATTGCCGCCGATCGTGCAGGCAATCTGGCTCGACGGATCGGGCGCATAATAGAATCCAGCATCCTCGACCGCGCGGGTGATGGCGAGGTTCGTGACCCCCGGCTGGACGACCGCGATCCGATCGGCATAGCTGATGTCGAGCACCCGGTTGAACTTGGCCATGCCGAGCAGGACCGCATCGGCGAGCGGCAGGGCGCCGCCCGACAGCGAGGTGCCCGCGCCGCGCGGCACGACCTTGACGCCATGGGCATGGCACCAGCGCAGGATGGCCGACACCTGCTCGACCGTTTCGGGCAGCACCACCACCATCGGCGGCTGGCGATAGGCGGTGAGGCCGTCGCTCTCGAACGGGCGCAGCTCGGCCGCGTCGCTGATCACGCCCTCGCCCGGCACGATTGCCCGCAGCGCCGCGACGATCTCGTTGCGCTGCGCTAGGACGGCTTCATCCGGTTCGGGCATTTTCAGCGACATCGTCATCCCCATCAGGAGAGGTCCCGATAGGCGCGAATGCCACGCGAGAAAAGGTCATAACCAAGTCGCCGATGACAGGGCGGATCGGTGCGCGGCCGGGTATCGCCGGGACATGGAACGCTAAGCAACTGCCACTGAAGCTCTGTCACGCGAGCTTGGGACATCCATAGCTGGCGCGTCGTAGCGGTGGGTTAACGGCGCGCCGGAAAGCTCATCGATTGCTTAGACTTTAGCCGTAATCTGGGATCGAGGAGTGGTCCAGGCGGCTATCAAACCATTAACGAGGGCGGATATCCCAGCCTCAGTGGGGAAGGCCGACAGCGGCGGGCGGCGGCGTGGCGAGCGGAGCCGGCGCGCCGTTCGAGACGGACGGCTCGGTGCTTGCCATGGTGGCGTTGCTGCCGCCGGCGCAATTATGACGCTCGAGCATCCTCGCATGGATATAGGCGGCTTGCCGGTAGCTGATCTTCTTTGGGCCGACGCTGGCGATCGCGCGCGAAAAGGCGAGCATGTCGGCACGGCGGGCGGCCTCATCGGGACGAAATTGCGGGCAGACGAAACCCTGATCGATTTCGGCCAGCACGGAGCTGAGATCGCGCTGGGCATGAGCCTGGGCCGGCGCGCCAAGCATCAGCCAGCCCAGTGACAAGGCTGTGAACCGGTTTCCCGCAATCATGTCTCGCTCCCTGTCGGCCGATGCCCGTCGGCCATCAATCCGCACAACGCCGCCGTGGGCATCTTGTTCAACCGCCTGAAGGAAATGGGCCGGATTAAAGCGAAGGTAACGGCCACTCGGCTATCGATCGGTCGAGCATTGCACCGATTCGTTGAGAACCATTCGCGACAAGGTCAACGATTGTAAATCAGCGGGTTAATCGGGATTGTTGCCGTGGCAATTGTTGCGCTTATGTGCTATGCCGAATAATAACCGCAGGCGTTTGGGGCGCGTTCGGGGGGTGGGGTATTGTGACGATGCGTAGCTTGAAAGCGGCGGCGGCCACCGCGATGATGTTCGCCTCCACGGCGGTTCCGGTGTTCGGCGCTGTCCTTATCAATGCCGCGAACGCCGGCTATGATTTCACGCTCGATTATACCGGCCAGGTCAACAGTTCGAGCACCAATCTAATCGGAGCGCTGGCCGATTTCACCTTCACCGGTGTCACCAACAACGGCCTGACGTATAACTTCAGCTACTCGATCACCAACGATTCCTCCGTCTCGTCGCGCCTTACCTCGTTCGGTTTCGATGTCGACCCGAATGTCAGTTCGGCATCCTCCACCGGTGCCTTTTCGAGCGCCAACCTCAACAATAATTTCCCCGAGAGTGTCGGCAAGCTCGATGTCTGCTTCGAAGCCGATTCGAACGGAAACTGCACCGGCGGGTCCGGCGGCCTGCTGGCCAATCAGACCGGCACCGGAACCTTCGCCCTGACCTTCGCGCAGGTGATGCAATCGGTCTCGCTCGATGAATTCACGACGCGCTTCCAGTCGATCAACCCATCGATCAACGGCGCCAGTTCGGGCGTCGGCATCGGCGCCGTGGTCCAGGGCAATGGCGGCAATCCGATCACCGCGCCGGAGCCCGGCACGTGGCTGATGATGCTCGGCGGCTTCGGTCTGGTTGGCTTCGCCCTCCGCCGCCGCACGGCGCTCGAGGCGCTTCCGCAGGGCGCCTGACGGTATTTCGTGCCCTCTCGATCGGCGTTATGGCTTGAGCCATGATGCTCACGCCGCTCGTCCTGCTGATCGCTTCCAACATCTTCATGACGGTGGCATGGTACGGCCATCTCAAGTTCACGGACACGCGGTTGTGGATCGTGATTCTGGCATCCTGGTGTATCGCCCTGGTCGAATATTGCTTCGCGGTGCCCGCCAACCGGATCGGCTATCTCCAGGGATGGAGCGCCGCCCAGCTCAAGATCACCCAGGAAATTGTAACGCTTTCCGTGTTCGCGGTGTTCGCTCTCCTCGTGCTCGGCGAGCCGTTGAGCTGGCGTCATGCCGGCGCGTTTGCCTGCGTGATCGGCGCCGCCTGCTTCATGTTTCTCGGCAAGGCCTGATGGTGATTGCACTGGAATGAAGGGCACCCCATATCCGCCCCGGCAAAGCATTTCAGGACGGATATGAGCGAACTCCCAAAATGGCACGGCACCACGATCCTCTCGGTGCGCAAGGGCGGCAAGGTGGTGGTGATCGGCGACGGCCAGGTTTCGATGGGCAACACGGTGATGAAGCCGAACGCCCGCAAGGTCCGCAAGCTCGGTGACGGATCGGTGATCGGCGGCTTCGCCGGCGCGACCGCCGACGCCTTCACCCTGTTCGACCGGCTCGAACGCAAGCTCGAACAGCATGGCGGACAATTGCTGCGCGCGGCGGTCGAACTCGCCAAGGATTGGCGAACCGATAAATATCTTCGCAACCTGGAAGCAATGATGATCGTCGCCGACAAGGAGGTGACACTGATCCTGACCGGCAATGGCGACGTGCTCGAACCGGTGGGCGGGATCGCGGCGATCGGATCGGGCGGCAACTTCGCGCTGTCGGCGGCGCGAGCGCTGATCGACTACGAGAACGACGCGGAGACGCTCAGCCGCAAGGCGATGGCGATCGCCGCCGAGCTGTGCGTGTTCACGAATGAGAGCTTGACCATCGAAACGCTCGATAGCGTCAATTAGGGGGGAGGCGGATGCTCCATGGTAAGCTCGGCCGGCCCGGCCTCGTCGCGTCGGCTTGGCCCGACGGCGTGATGACCTTCATCACCGGCAACCAGGACCGGCCAGCGCTGTTCAGGACCGGTAAGGCCGCCGCGCCGACCTTCGCCGCGCTCGCCAAGCCAGGCGAAGCGGTTTGAAAGCAAGAGAGATATGAACGACAATCTGACCCCCAAAACCATCGTTTCCGCGCTCGACGCGCATATCGTAGGTCAGGCCGACGCCAAGCGCGCGGTCGCGGTCGCGCTGCGCAACCGCTGGCGGCGACAGCGTCTGCCCGAAGCGCTGCGCGACGAGGTGACGCCGAAGAATATCCTGATGATCGGCCCGACCGGCTGCGGCAAGACCGAGATCAGCCGCCGGCTCGCGAAGCTCGCCGACGCGCCGTTCGTCAAGGTCGAGGCGACCAAGTTCACTGAGGTCGGCTATGTGGGTCGCGACGTCGAGCAGATCGCGCGCGACCTGGTCGAGGAAGCGGTGCGGCTGGAGAGGGAACGCCGCCGCGCCGCGGTAAAGGACAAGGCCGAGGAAGCGGCAATGGCGCGCCTGCTCGACGCGCTGGTCGGAAAGGACGCGAGCGAGGCCACCCGGCTCAGTTTCCGGCAGCGCTTCGACGAGCAGCAACTCGACGACAAGGAGATAGAGGTCGAGGTAGAGGATTCGGGCGGCATGCCGTTCGAGCTGCCCGGCATGGGCGGCCAGATCGGCATGATCAACCTGAGCGACATGATGAGCAAGGCGATGGGACAGAATCGCACCAAGCGTCGTAAGATGACGGTGCGCGCGGCCTGGACCAAACTGGTCGACGAAGAAGCCGACAAGCGGCTCGATCAAGATGAGGTCAGCCGCGCGGCGCTGCAGGATGCCGAGCAGAACGGGATAGTTTTCCTCGACGAGATCGACAAGATCGCGGTCTCCGACGTGCGCGGGGGCTCGGTCAGCCGCGAGGGCGTCCAGCGCGATCTGCTGCCGCTGATCGAAGGCACCACCGTTTCGACCAAATATGGGCCGCTCAAGACCGATCATATCCTGTTCATCGCGTCGGGAGCCTTTCATGTCGCCAAACCTTCGGACCTGCTGCCGGAGTTGCAGGGGCGGTTGCCGATCCGGGTCGAGCTCAAGGCGCTGACCGAGGCGGATTTCGTGCGCATCCTTTCCGACACAAGGGCGAGCCTGACCGAGCAATATCGCGCGCTGATCGGCACCGAGGCAGTCGAGATCGCGTTCACGGAGGACGGCATCGCCGCCATCGCGAAGATCGCTGCCGAGGTGAACGGGCAGATCGAGAATATCGGTGCGCGGCGGCTTTCCACGGTAATGGAGAAACTGCTCGAGGAGATCAGCTTCAACGCCGAGGACCGGCCCGGCAGCAGCGTGACGATCGACGCTGCCTATGTGAATGGGCAGCTGAGCGATATCGCTCGGAACACCGACCTGTCGAAATATGTGCTGTAGCGCGTCCTGATTTCGTTCGAGGGTGATGATTTGCGAAAGCCGCCTTCCGAATCTGCTCGGATTTCGCCAAGAAAAGGGGTGCACAGCGAAGAGGGGTCCGCGTCGATGGCGATCATCATGTACGGCATCAAGAATTGCGACACGATCAAGAAGGCGCGCACGTGGCTCGAAGATCGCGGCATCGGCTATGATTTTCACGACTACAAGGCATCCGGGATCGATCGGTCGAGGCTGCAGAGCTGGGTGGATGCGATCGGCTGGGACCTGCTGCTAAACCGCGCGGGGACGACTTTCCGCAAGCTGCCGGACGCCGATCGTGCCGATCTGGACGCGGCCAAGGCGATCGCGCTGATGGAAGCGCAACCCTCGATGATCAAGCGGCCGGTGCTCGACGTCGGGGGCGAGCTGCTCGTCGGATTCAAGTCTGACTCCTATCAGGCGAAACTAGGCTGATCAGGCCGCTGTGCCGATCCGTTCGGCGGTGGTGCGGTCGGTGCGCGGGCGAGGCGCTTCACCTGTGCGGCATTCCTGTCTATCGGCAGCCCCCAAGGAGAAGCCGGAATGATCCCCATCGCGAAAATCCTGCTGCTCGGATCGGGCGAGCTGGGCCGAGAGTTCGTGATCGCCGCCAAGCGGCTGGGCGCGCATGTGATCGCCTGCGACAGCTATGCCAAGGCGCCGGCCATGCAGGTCGCCGACGAGTGCGAGATTTTTTCGATGCTCGATGGCGAGGCGCTCGCCGCGGTGATCGAGAAGCACAAGCCCGACCATATCGTTCCCGAGGTCGAAGCCATCCGCACCGAAGTGCTCAAGGAGTACGAGGATCGTGGCTTCTCGATCGTACCGTCGGCGCGCGCGACAGTGCTGACGATGAATCGCGACCGGATCCGCGACCTCGCGGCCAGCGAGTTGAAGCTTACCACGTCGCACTTCCTCTACGCCGAGAGCCTCGACGAGATGCGGGCCGCCATCGACAAGGTCGGCATACCATGCGTGATCAAGCCGGTGATGTCCTCTTCCGGCAAGGGCCAGAGCATCGTCACCGCCGCCGGCGCGGCCGATGCCGCGTGGGACTATGCGGTGTCCGGGATGCGCGGCGACCGCAAGCGCGTGATCATCGAAGCATTCATCGCCTTCGACTATGAAATCACCCTTCTGACGATCCGCGCCCGCCAGGGCGTGCTGTTCTGCGAACCGATCGGCCATCGCCAGGAGCGCGGCGATTATATGGAAAGCTGGCAGCCGACGCCGATGTCCAAGAAAGCGCTGGCCGCAGCGCAAGAGATGGCGCGCAGGGTGGTCGATAATCTCGGCGGCTATGGACTTTTCGGGGTCGAGTTCTTCGTCGCGGGCGACAAGGTGATCTTTTCGGAGCTGTCGCCGCGTCCGCACGATACGGGCATGGTCACGCTGATTTCCCAGAACCTCACTGAGTTCGATCTGCACGCCCGTGCGATTCTCGATTTGCCGATCCCGCACATCCACACGCATGGAGCGTCGGCGTCGGCGGTCATCCTGGCGGACCGCTATGCCGAGGATTTCCGGTTCGAAGGACTGGCCGAGGCGCTCGCGCCGGTCCCGGGGATCGAAACCGATGTCCGCCTGTTCAGCAAGCCGGTGACGCGGCCCAATCGGCGCATGGGGGTCGCGTTGGCGCTGGCGCGCGGAGGCACCGCCGATCAGGCACGCGATGCCGCGCGCGCCGCCGCCGCGAAGATTTCGATACGATATGGAGATACCGATCAATGCCCCGTTCCTTGATTTCCTCAGGATCTCCCTTTGAGAAGCAGGTCGGCTACAGCCGCGCGTTGATCGACGGTGACTGGGCCTTCGTCGCGGGCACCACCGGCTATGATCCGGAGACGCGGGTCATGCCCGAGAGCGCCGCGGACCAAGCCCGCAACGCCCTGATGGTGATTGCACGCGCGCTTGAAAGCGAAAGTTTTGAAATGGCCGACGTCGTGCGGGCGACCTACTATTTTACCGATGCCGCTTATTGGGATGAGGTGGGCCCCGTGCTTGGCGAAGTCTTTGCTTCGATACGGCCCGCCGCGACGGCTTTGGTCGTGGGACTGGTCAAGCCCGAGATGAAGGTCGAGATCGAGGTGACGGCGCTCAGGAGGCGCTGAGCTTCGCGATCAGCCAAAGGGTTCTTCTTGCTGGAAGGTTTTGTTCCAAATAGGTGGCGAATCTGAAATTCGCCCATGGTGTGAAGTGAAGAGCCTCATTGAGAATTCCTACGGGCACGGTTCCGCTGAGGTGCGTGCATGCGGTTGAGCCGATCCAAAGCGCACATTTCCTTATCGTGTATCAATATTAAATTTGGGGCAGGCCGGACGCTGCTTCGGTACTGCGATGCGCATGGCAAGCAATATGACCCATCTTGAGCGGCTCGAAGCCGAGAGCATTCACATCCTGCGCGAAGTGGTGACCGAGTGTGAGCGTCCGGTGATGCTTTATTCGGTCGGTAAGGATTCGGCAGTGATGCTGCATCTCGCCCGGAAGGCATTCTATCCCTCTCCGCCGCCATTCCCGCTGCTGCATGTCGATACGACCTGGAAATTCCGGGCAATGTACGAGCTGCGCGACCGCATGGCGGAAGAAAGCGGGATGGACCTCCTCGTCTACCACAATCCCGAGGCAATGGAGCGCGGTATCAATCCGTTCGACCATGGCGCCCTGCATACCGACTTGTGGAAGACGGAGGGCCTGAAGCAGGCGCTCGACAAATATGGCTTCGACGCGGCGTTCGGCGGCGCCCGGCGCGACGAGGAGAAAAGCCGCGCCAAGGAGCGCATCTTTTCCTTCCGGACCGCGAGCCATGGCTGGGACCCGAAGAACCAGCGTCCCGAGCTGTGGAATCTCTACAATGCCAAAAAGGCCAGGGGCGAAAGCATCAGGGTCTTCCCGATCTCCAATTGGACCGAGCTCGATATCTGGCAATATATCCAGCTCAACGACATTCCGATCGTTCCGCTCTATTTCGCCGACAAGCGGCCGACCGTGGAACGCGACGGAATGCTGCTGATGGTGGACGACGATCGCTTTCCGCTCAAACCCGGTGAAATCCCGGTCGAACGCTCCATCCGTTTCCGAACGCTGGGCTGTTACCCTCTGACCGGCGCGGTGGAGAGCGAGGCGGCGACGCTAAGCGAGGTGATCCAGGAGATGCTGCTGACCACGACATCGGAACGCCAGGGCCGCGCGATCGACAAGGACGCCGGTGGCGCCGGCATGGAAAAGAAGAAGCAGGAAGGCTATTTCTGATGAGCGAGACCCTGCGAGACCAAGACAGCGCTTATCAGGTCGACAGACTGATCGCCGAGGATATCGACGCTTATCTCGACCAGCATCAGCACAAGACGCTGCTCCGGTTCATCACCTGTGGATCGGTCGACGACGGCAAGTCCACGCTGATCGGGCGGCTGCTCTATGATTCGAAGATGATCTTCGAGGACCAGCTCGCCGCGCTGGAGGCGGATTCCAGGCGGGTCGGAACGCAGGGCCAGGAAATCGACTTCGCGTTGCTGGTCGATGGTCTCGCCGCCGAACGCGAGCAGGGTATCACCATCGACGTCGCTTATCGCTTTTTCTCGACCGAAAAGCGCAAGTTCATCGTCGCCGACACCCCCGGTCATGAGCAATATACCCGCAACATGGTGACCGGCGCCTCGACCGCCGACCTTGCGGTGATCCTGATCGACGCGCGCAAAGGCGTGCTGACGCAGACGCGGCGGCACAGCTATCTGGCGCACCTGATCGGCATCAAGAATCTGGTGCTCGCGGTCAACAAGATGGATCTGGTCGGTTACGACCAGAAGGTTTTCGACGAGATCGTCGCCGACTATCGCGCCTTCGCGGAGTCGATCGGCATCACCCATTTCGTGCCGATGCCGATCTCCGGCTTCAAGGGCGACAACATCACCGCGCTCAGCGACAACACTCCCTGGTACAGGGGGCCGACGCTGATGGAGCATCTGGAGACCGTCGAGGTCGACCAGATCTCGGCCCAGGCGAAGCCGTTCCGCATGCCGGTGCAATGGGTCAACCGCCCCAATCTCGATTTCCGGGGATTTTCAGGGCTGATCGCGACCGGCGTGATCAAGCCGGGCGACAAGGTGCGGGTGCTGCCTTCGGGCAAGATCAGCACGGTCTCGCGGATCGTGACCATGGATGGCGACCTGCCCCAGGCCATCGCCGGCCAGTCGGTGACCTTGTGCTTCACCGATGAGATCGACTGTTCGCGTGGCGACGTAATAGCGCTCGCCGATGCGCCGCCGGAGGTCTCCGACCAGTTCGAGACGACGATCGTGTGGATGGCCGATGAGGCGATGCTGCCGGGCCGCTCCTATTGGCTGAAGCTCGGCACGCAGATGGTCACCGCCTCGGTCCAGCCCCCCAAATATCAGGTCAACGTCAACACGATGGAGCATCTGGCGGCGAAGACGCTCGAGCTCAACGCGATCGGTATCGCGAACATCTCGACCGACCGCCAGCTGGTCTTCGAGGCCTATGACGACAATCGGGCGCTGGGCGGCTTCATCCTGATCGACAAGATCACCAACGCCACCGTCGCGGCCGGCATGATCCATTTCAGCCTCCGCCGTGCCCAGAATGTGCATTGGCAGGCGAGCGACACCACCCGCGAGAAACGCGCCGATCTGAAGAACCAGAAGCCGGCAGTGCTGTGGTTCACCGGCCTCTCCGGAGCGGGCAAATCGACGATCGCCAATATCGTCGAGCGCAAGCTGACGCGGATGAACCGCCATGCCTTCCTGCTCGACGGCGACAATGTCCGTCACGGCCTGAACAAGGATCTCGGCTTCACCGATGCCGATCGGGTCGAGAACGTGCGGCGGGTCGGCGAGGTGGCGCGGCTGATGACCGACGCCGGGCTGATCGTGATAACCGCGTTCATCTCCCCCTTCCGGGCCGAGCGCGACATGGTGCGCGCAATGATGGCGCCGGGCGAGTTTCTGGAGGTCCACATCGACACCAGTCTGGCCGAGGCCGAGAAACGCGACGTGAAGGGCCTTTACAAGAAGGCGCGTGCCGGCGAACTCAAGAACTTCACCGGCATCGACAGCCCCTATGAGGCGCCGGAGAATCCCGAGATTCATATAGATACGACGGCGCTGACTCCCGAACAGGCCGCGGATCAAATTATCGAGAAGCTTCTGGGCGAGGGTTGATGAACGATGTCGAACTGGCGATCCATATCGCCGACCATGCGGGCCGCATGCTTCTCGATCTGCGCCGGTCGGGCCGCTTCGAGGCGAAAGCGCTAGGCGTAGAGGGCGACCGCATCGCCAACGCCTTCATCATGGAGGCACTGCGGCGGGAACGTCCGGCGGATGCGATTCTCTCCGAAGAGGAGGCCAATGACGTCACACGCTGCGGCGTGGAACGCGTGTGGATCGTCGATCCGCTCGACGGGACGCGCGAATATGGCGAGGGCCGTTCGGATTGGGCGGTGCATATCGCGCTGGCCGTGGGCGGAGACGCCGCAGTGGGCGCGGTGGCGCTGCCGGGCCTGGAGCTGACACTCAATTCCGCCAATCCTCCGGCGCTGGCGCCGACGCCGGATAAGCTGCGCATGCTGGTCAGCCGCACGCGGCCGGCGGCAGAGGCGGTGTCAGTCGCGGAGGCGCTCGGCGCTGAACTGGTGCCGATGGGCTCGGCGGGGGCCAAGGCGATGGCGGTGGTGCGCGGCGAGGCCGACATCTACCTTCATTCGGGTGGGCAATATGAGTGGGACAATTGCGCGCCGGTGGCCGTCGCGCGCGCGGCCGGTCTCCATTGCTCGCGGATCGACGGATCACCGCTGCGTTACAACGTCGCCAATCCCTGGCTGCCCGACCTGTTGATCTGCCCCGTCCCGCTGGCCGATCGAGTGTTGCGTCTCGTCAAGGACGTCGCGCCCGCATGATCGAACAGTTGCCGGTCTTCGACTGGCTGAATACGCTGGCGGGCTTTCTGGTAGGTATCATCGTCGGGATTACCGGCGTGGGCGGCGGATCACTGATGTCGCCGATTCTGATCCTGCTGTTCGGTGTCGCGCCAGCGACCGCCGTCGGAACCGATCTGTGGTTTGCTGCGGCGACCAAGACGGCGGGCTCGATCGTCCATCACCGTCAGGAGAGCGCCGATGTGAAGATCGTCGGCTGGCTCTGCCTGGGCAGCGTTCCGGCGGCGGTGCTGACCCTTCTCTTCCTGTTCCAGGGAGGCGGCTATCAGCTGAAGAGCGGGTTGATCGTCTCGCTGCTCGGAGGGATGCTGATCGTCACCTCGATCGTGACGCTGTTTCGACGCTGGCTGGTCAGTGCAATGATCGATACCGAGGACGAGATGCGCGCGCGGCGCTTCGTCCGGCTCCAGCCGGTGATGACGGCGGGCGCCGGGGCGGTGCTGGGAACGCTGGTCACGCTGACTTCGGTCGGCGCCGGTGCGCTTGGCGCGACCTTGCTGCTGATGCTCTATCCGCTGCGCCTGACCGCCCGAAAGCTGGTCGGCACCGATATCATGCATGCGGTGCCGCTTACCTTGGTCGGAGGGATAGGCTATCTGATCGTCGGCAGTGTCGACCTCAAGCTTCTGGCGATGCTGCTGGTCGGGTCGATCCCGGGGATTGTCATCGGGTCACGGCTGACCACGGTCCTCGACGAGCGTATCGTTCAGCGCTGTCTGGCGGTGGTGCTGTTCCTGGCGGGTGTGAAGATGGTCTTGTCCTGAGCTGGCTCCTCGCCGTTACGCTTCGATCTCCGCTTCGCACTCAATGATCAGCAGGTTCATCTTGGCAAGGCGCGCGGTCATCTCGATCACGGAATCGATTTCGCGTTCCACTGTCCTCGCCAACTCGGTCACCGAAACCGGCGCGGCTATAGCCGCCGTGATCAATCGCCCAGCGATGTCGGACGGGATGCGCCACAGCTCGAATATCGGCTCCGCGACCGGCCTCTACAGCGCGGCCGCCTCGATCATCGACCAGCTGACGCCGGGGAAGGCCTGCTCGATCAGCGCGCGCGCCGCGCGGCGGCCGGCTTCGGCCAGCTCGTCGGCGCGTTGCGCGGCTTCGGCGTGGAAATTGCGGTCGGAACCGGACCGGTCATGGTGGAGCGCCAAGGCCTCGGCCTGGCGGATCATCACCAATATCCCGGCCAACGCATGACCATGATGTGGAGGGCGCGCGTTCATGGCCGATGTCCGTCCGCAGCGGTCCAGGCTTCGTGGATCGCGTCGATTTCGAACAGTGCATAGGCGGCGAGCAGGCTGTCGGTCCAAGCCTCGTCGCGAAGCCGCGCCGCCGCGGCATAGAGACGGCGGCCCAAGTCATCCCGATGAGCGCGTCTGACCGCGGCCGTTGCCGACCAGTGCCGCAAATTGCGCAAGGCGCGCATCAGCGCGTCGATTTCCAGCACCTCGCGGCAGCTGGCGCCGATTGGTTCACAGGCGGTCATCGCATCTCCTGGTGAAGCGGCTGGAATGTACAAATTTATTGTACAAATGTCAATCCGATTCCTGGCAGGAAAATGACGGAAGCTTCGTGTTTTTGGGGTGAATGATCCTGGATCGCGAGAGTGTCCGGAACTCTTGTGAACAATTGTAACTTCGTATGGAGTCCTATTTTCTTGGCCATCAAGTGAAGGCAGAACGCGCGTAGGGGCATTCAGCCCCGGATCGATTCGGCGGTGGTATCATGGCGACACGGCTCCAGGACCTGGTTGAATATGGGACGGTGGAGCCGATCGTGCGACCCGCCTTGCGGCTTGTCGACGCCAGGCTGACGCCGAAGCCGATGCCTCCAGCCTGGATGGTGGCGCCGGCTTTTCGCGTCGACGCCGAGATCAATGCGCTGGAACCGCAGGCTGTCCGTCATTCGGCCGCTGTCCCGCTGAACGCCGGTCCATTTCAGAGCGTCCGCCAGGTGCCGCGAACCACCCCACAGCCGTAACGGGCAGGCCGCCCCACATGCGGTCGATCCATGGCCGCGGCGTTGCGTGAGACTATGAGCGACCAGATCAGGGCGCCACCGCCGCCAGCCGCTGCACATTTGATATGGAGATAGGAAAAATCCTAGACAAGTAGGAAAAGGCGGATAGAACATAAAGAGAACAAGAGAAAGCGAGTCGGCCTATGGGAAAACCCGTCTTCCGTGCCTCGCCGGGTTGCGAGATCGCCTGCCCGGCCTGCGATATCAGATGCGCGATTCTGGCCGGCGAAGCCGAGGACGCCTGGCGGGAGGTGGAGAATCTGCGGCGGCGGCAGGGCTTGCGACGCGTACCGGAACAGGCGGCGCGCCTGACGCGCGCTGAAGGGCGGCTGGCAGTCGCAGAGCGAGATTTCGCGCGAGCGCGTCCCGGCGGCGCGGCGGCACTTCCTTTTCCAGCATGGTCTCAAACATGCGGGTCAATGCGTCTGCATTAGGGAGGACGACATCAAGACGGACATGTTGGACGGCGGGATCGGGGAGCGCCGGCCCGGCGTCGGCCTCTTCGGGGGAGAGGCCCGCAAGTGCGAGGACCTCGCCCGGTTCGATGCCGAAAGGCTGAAGCGCGGAGGCGATCCGGCGAGCGGCATCGATCGGCAAGACGCCGGTGAAGCGCTTTTCCTCATAATAGGCATAGCGCCTGTCTAGCGGACTGCCGAGCCGGGCGGCGAATGCACGCATCGACAAGCCTGAACGGGTGCGCAGGGCGCGCATCCTCTCATAGGGCTGGGTCATGCGCCTATCAGTAAATCTTGCGCATCTTTGTGCAACCGAATTGTGAGAAAGCGAGGTGCAATTATGGCGAGGGCAGGCAGGAAGCGCAAAGCGGGGGAGCGCAGCAAGGCTGGACGGTTGATCGCATCAAACCGGTCGCGCGCCGACCAGGGCACCGCTGAGCTGCGGCTGCACCGCGCGCGCAGGGCGGGAGTACTCGATCCGACGATGGCGCGGCTTTGGCGGCAAGGCAAGGCGGAGGAAGCGGCCGAGTCAATCGGCGGCGGCGATCATGGCCAGGCCGTCGACGCCATCGGCCGTGCCTGGCTGGCTGGCCTGCTCGCGCATCCGGCGCGCTGCGGCGAGGCGATGCGTGATGCGGGACGCGTCCTTTTCAAGCTCTACTGGTCGCATTATGCCGAGCTGGCGCCGAGCGGCGGCCTCTACCGCGAGTTGGTCGGCCGCGGCGTGGTCCGCTCAGGCGCCGATGGCAATATCGAGCGCGCGGCGCAGCTCGAGGCAGCACTCAACCGGCGCCTTGCGATCCTCGACGACTGCGGTCGCGACGTGCGCAAGGCGGTCGAGAGCCTGTGTATCGATCATCATTTCGAGTTCGGGCCGGCCTGGTTGGACAGGCTGATTGCCGCCCGACGCGAGAAGCGGATGGCGAGCGACGAGGATTGGCGGAGGATGCAGGCGGCCGTCCTCGGGCTGGCGGGGCTGATCTAATGCCGGGCTGCTCTTAGGATCCGTGCTCTCGGATCCCGTTATCCCATCGGCTCCACCGTCAGCATACTTCCACCATCTTCACCATCGCGATCGCGCCCACGGCCATGTCCGGGGCCCCTAGCCGACCAGAAGCTGTCGCCATCCGTGGCGCCGCCCTGGCCACCGAGATCGCCTCGCAAATGGTGACCCGCGTGCCGATCATCCGGGCGGAGCGGTTGTCGAGGAGAACGTCGGTCGGTCCGTCGACGCGGCGGTAGAGATTGCGGCCGATCACGGCAAAGACGGCGAGGTCGACCCCCACGAAAGGATGGCTGCGATCGTTATGCTACGCTCTCCCTGTTGCGGGAGCAATGATACCGCTTTGGACGACGCATAACAGCAATGCGGAGCGTGCCCCCCGCTTTCTTTCAGGCGTGGCACGGTCGAGCGGACACCCGAGGCGCCGACGGCGTTCGGTGTGTCTTTGAATTTGGCATAATTCGGCACTCCTTTCGCACTTCGTTTTTTCATGAAAAATGCCGGAAATCTGCGCTTCCGGCGGGGTTTCACCTAGACCTCCGGGCGCTTGAAGAACAGCTATTTTCGGGTCCAAAACGGCAATCCGAAAGCAAATAGCCATCATAAGGCTCGATATTGCTTCGAAAATCAGCACCTTGCTTCGAACGCAATTCCGCAGTTCCGCGACCTTGCTCCAGACGTATGGCCTGCTAGGGATATGGGGCGCTGCACAAAGGGCAGCGCCGGACCTCGCAAGCCCGTCCAGAGACCAACTCGGAAATTTTCGATTTCCGGGCTGCCGTCGTGTATGTCCAGACCTTCGGGTTAAAGACGACGGCGCATGTCTCTGGCATGTTGCGAAGCCCGGCGGCTCCCGCGCCCAGCGCGCGGGAGTTCGGGAGCTTCGCCGCGTCCCTCCGTTCTCCAATCCAGCCGTCGGACGCGGGCCGGAGAGAGTGATGCCGGACCGTCAAGACGGGCCCCGAGAATGGCCGTTGGACCCACCAGAGATAGACCCCGGCGATAGCGGGGCGTGGGAGCGACTGAAGCGCGAATTGCCCGACGATTGGGAGCCGCTAACCGTCCAGCGAACGGCCTACAAGCGCGCGCTCGGAGAGGTGCGATTTCGCAACGCGATTGCCTCACTTGAGGGCATCGATCCCGATGCCGACCACACCAATCCCACGCTCTTCTACGGAGCGGGCGTTGCTGCACAAATGGGACTGACGGCGTATCTGCTCGATCGAGGCTTTGACGATCATTGGTGTGCTCGGAATGTAGGCCTTAGGATCACCGCCGCGTTAGATTGGGCGAACGCCGCTGGGCTGAACCACGCGAACCCTTCAATCTGTCGGCTAGCAATCGTTCTCACACCTTATTGGAAGTGGCGAAGGTTCTGGAACAGCGAGCTTTTGCGAAACGTCGATTGCGGATTTAAGCCGGGAGAAGTCCACGCCATTATCGACAATCTCCTCGACCGCATCTGCACGGCAACGGGGTTTGAAATCCCTGACCCCGATAGCGGGCGCCGCGAGCAACATTGAGCGCGGCGGCTGTGCCTTCTTCTTCAACAGAAAGCTCCGAACGCGATGCCTTTATATGCCGCTTAGAGCAGGCGTTAAGCGAACTCCCAGCGAAGCAACGTGAGATATTCAGATTGTGCGCGAAGGAGAATCTGACCTATCCGGAGATTGCCGACCGCCTTGGCATTAACGTTTGTGCGGTTGCGCGGCATCTAACAATGGCGTTGCGTTATCTCGACTGCCGTATGAACTTATAGCGACGCCAAAACGGCGCCTGCTGGCGGACGAATGCGGACCGCAGGCGAATGTTATTTGGTTTTGGCGCTAGCATGAGGCAGGGAAAGATTCTCAGTAGCAGCGCGTATCGAAGACGGAACAATGGCTATTATTGAGCGCGCGCTTAACCTAATTTAATCCTTCACGCGGCGCACGGACGTTTTGGTAGCGTTTAACTCGAAAGCGTCGATGCGGTTCGGGGCCACATATCGGGCCACGAACAGCTGGTCTCCCGCTTCGTCGATGATATCGGCCATCAGGGGGGGCTTGCCGTCGCCGCTGTGATTTTCAAACCGATCACGCAATGCGTCTCTTAGGCCGTCCTTGGCTTCTGCCAAATCGAACACGGGCAATCGTTTGGTCGTGTCCCCTGCCACATTGCGATAAAAACGGAGGAAATAGATTGGCGGGGCTACTGTATCGAATTTTACCATCTGGGATCTCCTTCGAAACATATAGCTGGGTATTCGTACGGCCGCCCGCGCTCTTGCTCCCCCCGGTTTCGCGATGATTCCAGTGTCGCCATCCTAAGTCCGGAGCGCCATCCGTCCAGCTGTCTAAGCGTTGAGCAAATCGGCCTCATGCAGGCTCACGCCGTAAACGGTTCGAAATGTCCGCTCGCAGTATTCCCGAACGACTTCCGAACTGCCTCGTTGTGACAACCAACCGAGATCGAGATCGAAGGGGCCAGGTCGTGTGATCCACTGCCTTGTAAGATAAAAAATGACATTGTTGGCGTAGAAATCATCGAACGTCTCTTGGACCTGTGCCTCCACCCGACCCGCACCTAATCGAGGGAAAATCCCATCGTCATCTTCCCTATCGACGAACAGAGCCCCGTGCCGGTCGAACAAGATCATCGCATTTTCCGCTAGCCGTTTGCCCGCCATAAACGCTCCGGGCCAGCAAAAGAATTCTGGATGTGCATACTTGTCTCGCATGAATGCAAGAAAGTGCGCAAAGAGGACCCGCGGAACAACATTGCCTTTGCCGAAGGCAAAGGTTTCATACTCCTCCATGATCGGCTGGAACTCAGGCGTGACGATCCAGCGGCAAAATTCGGCTGCAATCTCCAACGGTGCGATTTCTACAATCGTCGCTGCGAGCTTCTGACTTACCTCCGCATACTCCTCACGGGAATATTCCCGAACAAGTGAGAATACTTCAGGGCATTTTTCCCGGGCCAACTTACACATCGTCATAAAACGTCTGCCCGGATCGATGTCGTCGATGAAGGACGGAAAGTGGACAATTGGAAACGGAAACCCCGAGCCGGGATTGATTGCAACGTCGCAAGCTACAAGAAAACCCGCGACGGCTGGATGATCGAGAGAGGTCGGCCAGTCGAGGCCCGCCATTGTCAAGAAGCCCGAGAACGCTTTCCCATAGACTCCTTCAAACATGCCGCTCGATACGGCATCATGCATCTCAAACCTGCCGCCGGTTCCGAAGTGGAGAAAGTGAAGCTGTGACATACGGGCTTGGCCTTCAAACAGCTCGTATGCGCCAATTTCAGGGAGACCGATCGGGGAGCCATAGTAGAAACCCTGTTGCCGAGTATCCCGCAGTTTTCTGAATTCAGCGGTCCATTCTTTCGGATGAGGTATCACGTTGAAATGCCGGTCCGTGACCGAGGATAGCAGTGAGATATTGTTACCCCACAGAATTTGAAAAGCGTGTCCAAGGTTTTCGAACTGAGGATTCTGAATCATCAGTTTGGCTGCAAACGGGCTTACTGTTAGACCTCGAAAAACCTCCATGTCGAAATGATTGTTGACGATAATGTTAGCCGTTCTGGAAGGCGTGCCGTATCCCCCTTTGGGAAGGGACTTTGCGAGATCGAGAATAGACTTTTTGAACCCCACCTGCTCAATTAGCTGCAAAAGGTGGCCATGATTGGCGTGGGACTGCGTGGGATAAGTCATGCTGAGCATGAACCCGTAGGTCGAGCCGATATGCTGCCACCAATGGATGGTTTCGTGCAGATAGGTAGAGAAGGCCTGCATACCTTCGAAATCAACTCCCGTAACAATCCCGCTCGGTAAGGACGCGAGCTTTCGATGCACTACTGGGGAGAGTCGCAACACGAACTGGAATGAGTTGTAGAGCCCGCGTGCATGAAGCGTTGCCCGGAAGTCGCCATCAGCTGGGAAAAGAGGGTTTTGATCCCGAAGCAGTTCAGAGTCTAGAGATTGCACAAAAACTATATGGCATCTTGGGCTAATTTAGTAAACTATTGGCCATCGCCATCGCCATCGTTAGAGGACCTCATTGCGACGCAGGGGTAACTGCGCAACTAACGTGGCTAGGCTTAGGACCAACGGAAGCGGCCGGCATCGTTAACGGAGGCATTCTTTCACAGCTGCATCAAGTGAATTTACATGTACGGGTGTGGGGTTGCCGCTCTTCATCTTCCAAACGGTATATCCACCGGGCAGCGGCTTGACCCGAAGCGCCGACTGCTTTCCCTCGCTGATAAAGCGCGTCAGCAACTTCGTTTTGTGGTCTTCTTGGATATCGAAAAGCTTGCGCGCGACGGCATCGGAGAGAAGATGACTTCCCTTCGTGTCGAGGCAGTAGACCATACCACTCTTCCAAACGATAAAATCAGGATAGAAATTTGCGGTATCGCCTTCCGACAAGAGCGGAATGTGGAAGCCGCCCGAGGAGGAATTCCGGTGCCAAGGCAGGCCCTCTTCATCCAAAGCCGTCGCAAACGGTAGCTCGAAATTATTCAGGCCACCATATCGCGGATACAGAGAGTGGTTGAAAGATACCGCCTTTTTCCCAACGCGGGTAGTTCCAAATGGAAAGAGCTTTTTGCTCTCATAAACCAACTCAGCGAGTGAGTAGAACGCCTCTGATGATTCTGCTGCGAGCTTTTCCGCAAGTTTGTCTGCTTTGCTTTGAGCCTGTACGCGCACATCAAATTTGGAATCATGCAACTCAGCAATTGCAAGAACCCTCGACGAGCGCGCCTTCATTGCGGTGCTCACGAGCCAACGCAAGCGGACCGGATTGGTATTACCGCCCTCCTGCCATTGCACTGGCTGAGAAATGTTTTCGCCGATGACGTCGATAACTGTCGACGCACCTTTCGCTCCAGCAAGCGTGTTTGCATCTCCTTCAGCAAACGTTGGGAAATCCTCTATCAACTCCGCCAGCCGCGTTCGCGCGGCCTCGGAATCTACGAAGATGTGATGCAAATTGACGCCTAGGTCGCGCGGCTCCTGATCTTCCGACCCTGCGCCAGCTCCTCCAAAGTTATCAGAGATAGAAAGAGGCGCGCCCTCGGCTTTGAGCTTCGCTTTCACCCTGTCGATCGTTTCGGTGAATACATTTTCGCGATCGACACGAACGAAGAAGTGGGCAGTGTTCAATAAAGCATTATCATAATGCTCAGCGCCATATTGCCGCAGTACGCGGCCCATGATTTGCTCAACCTGAATTGTTGAGCCCATGCTCTTATCAATATAGCCTAAATAGACTGCAGGATCGTCCCATCCCTCCTGAAGACCCAAGTTGAAGATGACGTGCTGAAAACCCCCAGCCGCGAACTGATCAAAATCATTCTCGCCTTTGGAAAAAAGATTTACGACGTCTGGTTTGGTACCCGCGTCAAATGTCAGGTTAGCGTAGATGGCAATCCGTTCCGGACAGACTCCCTTTTGCTCCACAAGGTAGCGCCAAATACGAATTGGCGGCGCTTCACGTTTAAGAAATGGAAGCGACGGGTCATCACGCGAACCGTCATCTGTAATGTTGGTTTTACAAACGTAAATAGCTTTGGGTCGGAACTTGAGCTGGGCGTTTTCCGCCGCTTCTTCGAGCAGTATCAACCGTGCGAACAATTCGTCGATAGACTTTTCCATCGCAGCAGTGGTTCCGTCGAATTGAAGCGCCAATTTGACCAACTGCGCTTTTACCACCTCTTTGCTATCGACCTGAGTGGTAATGAAGAGCTCCGGATCTATAGCCCCTTGGTCGTTTGTTGCGCCAAGTTCTTGGAACTCGATGACCTGATCGGCTTCTTCCACCCAAAGTTTGATCGGATTTACGACCGACTTCGTAAAAGTTGCGGGAAGCTTCAGCGTGGCGCTCGCCAACAAATAGGCATCGGGCTGCAACTCGGCCAGAATCTCCGCCTGTTGCTCTGATAAATTATGACCTTCGTCGTAAACCACGATCAGTGGCCGTCGTGCACCGATGCCAGGACGCGAGATTAAACGCTCCCACGGGCTTTCGTCCCCGAAGGTGTCGTTATCTCGTTTGTAAATGTGGAGATTACCTTCAGCTTGCTCCTTGTTGTTGAAAAGCCCGGTCGTCGTGGTGATGAGCAATGGAGCCGTTGGATCATTTAGAAGCGAGGGAGTGATGTTTCCGATCGGAAGCACCCGAAATCCCTCGACTAAATGACTGTATTTTCCTCCCTCCGAGAAATTCGTCAGTGTCTGGCCCACCACTGAGCGAGCCTTGGACATCCACAATATGATTGGCTCTGCCTGTAGGTGCGCTCGCATGCGAGTGACCGCCTCAGCGAGAACCGGTGTCTTGCCAGCACCCGTTAAGGCCGAAAGCGCCTGAAAAAATGGGCGAGGCTGATTACCCTTGCGCGGACGATCTGGATGATTTGCGTAGAACGCAAACCGATCGACCATAAGCTTCGCAGCAGCGGCCTGAAATACTTTCAATTCAAGCATTTTCGTTCACCGGGTTAGAATATGCGTCCGCGCGTGCATTGAAACCGATATGTTCTAGGACGCGGTCCGGTATCTTATAAAATTCCACTCCAGCACCTGTGTACGGCGCGATGGAGGCGTAAACATGGTATCGCTCTGCTAGCCCTGCCGCGGTAGCTTCTGCTGCAATCGCTTTGAACGCCTCCCTATTGAGAACCGAGGAAGTCTCTGGATTAAAGCTGGATCAATTTCTTGAATAGCTTGAGCGGTTTTACAGTGGTGAAGCCATGGCCGGGGCCCACGATGGATGTTAGTTCGCTAACGCCATCGCTTGTACGACCCGACTCTTTGTATCCCCACGACGTCGCATCTAGCTCCACGGGATAGCCTGCTTCTTCTTCTGCCCAGTACGTGACCGGCACTTTGCCTCGCTTGATTCCTTCAAGATATGTCTTCACGCGCGGACGTCCCTGCCCATCGCGACCGAACCAAACAAAGGGCCATTCATCCTTGGCCAGCCGCAAGCTCGCCTTCTTCGACACCGCAAGAGGAATGGAATTTGGTTGAGCCCCCTTCACCATCAGTGCAGGCGCCCGACCATCGCCAATGTCGCGCTCTTCGTAACTGGTTCCCCACTCTTGGAGCCAAGCCTTAATGTTCCTCTTTGGGTGTCGCCAAGATCCATGCCCGGCAGGATAATGAACCTCGCCTGTGAAAGGCGACTGGATTCCATATTCATCCTTGGGGGACGCACTTCGCGCTGTCAGGTTGCCCTCACGCCAAATACCGTTGCTGTCGTTGTCCGGGTTAGAATAGCGCTTATTGTCCTGTTCGGTTCGCCCAAGTGATAAGGTACGCGCCTTGGCCAGATCTTTCGCGTAAACCAGCACATACTCGGTAGATGTCGACACGTGCGACTTGTCTGGTCTCGGAGCGGCCGTTTTTTGCCAGTTGATAATCGCAAGGCGATTGTTCTCGCCAAAAATCTCATCCATCAACATTCCGAGGCGATAGAGTTCGCGGTGGTCGATGCAAATGGCCATGACACCGCCGGGCCGCAGCATCTCCTTCATCATCCACACCCTCGGCGTCATAAACTTTAGCCATTTGCTATGGCGTGACCCATCGTCCTCGGCGACTATTTCTCCAAGATTAGGGTCGTTGGGGTCTTGATCCCATTTGTCGTTATATCGAAAGTCTGAGCCTGTGTTGTAGGGCGGATCCGTGAGAACAAGGTTCACTTTTCCACGATGCCGGTAGAGGCTGACCATCGTCGAAAGGTTCTCACCGTCCCAGATTTCATTCTCGCACTGAGCAGCTTCGTCTCCGCAAGACAGCTTTTTCGAGATAACGCTGAACTTCGGTTTTACCCCTCGCGTGATCTGCCAAGGCGCGGTGCGCCCTGAATAATTCATGACGATGCCGTCCTTGCCAGCCAGCTGGAGGGCCTCGTCATGCTCTTGAAGTAAGCGAATTAGGGCTGAGCGTGGCAGTTCTTCGTAATTCATATGGTTTGGCAACATCTCGAATCGAAAAGCGGGGCAAGGCGGGGGCATAGCACGCAACGTCGCTGACGATAGAGAGCGCCGTTCCGCACCAACGCAATCCCGCTGAATTTTAGCACTGGCATTCCCCTCACCCCATTCATTATATAAGAACATATATAGAACGTCGAGTGGCAATTGCGCCGTGATTTTGGATGTGCGACACTGCCGCTAGAGGGAAACAAGCGTGGATTTGCTCGAAATCATTCGCGCGAAGCGAATTCATGTTGATCGCCTAGCCAACGAGCGTGGCGCCGTTGGCGAGGTGGAAGCTTTGGATAAAGTTGAGGCGTGGATTCCGCGTCCGAAGGGTAAGGCTTTGGCCCTGTTAATCCGGGCGCTCGCTGATGCAGGAATAAACATTCGCGGCTCTAGTTTCGATGCCATTGCGACCTCCGCAATGATTGATTGGCAAAGCCTCGATTCCATCCGCCGCGCTATTCCGGAAATGGTTTTCATCGAAATCAAAACGTCCAATCAAACGCGTGTAAAGGCAGGATTTGAAGGATTCTTCTTTGCCCTAACGGAGAGTGAAATATCGGCTGCCGATCAACTTGGTCCACGTCATCGAGTGGCGCTTTTCAACCGGCTAACGGGAGATATGCTTTTTACAAATATACCGGAGATCCTTGCCCGGACGAAATCGATGACATGGCAACTATCTGTTCAACTTTAGGGGTGGCCCCCATCAGCTGCCCTCTCAGCTTAGCTGCATTTATCGGGCGATCATCGATTCAATGAGGTCGCCGATCCGTTGCGCAGCTTCGGCCACATCTGTGTCGTCAAGGTGCGAGTAGCGCGCAGTGCTCTGGATCGACCGATGGCCAAGGAGCTTTCCGATCATCGGCAGAGTCTCGGACATCGCCGCCGCGCGGCTGGCGAAGCTGTGCCGAAGATCATGGATGCGGACGCGAGGGAGTCCCGCCTCGGCGCGCGTGCGAAGCCAATAGCTAGAAAGCTGGATGCGCTTTCCTGTAGTCCGATCGCCAAAAACCAGCTCGTCGTTCTGGCCGCGCGAAAAGCGTTCGAGAATGCCCCTCGCCTGCGCCCCGAGCCACACGGTTCGCGCGCCGGTCTTACTGTCTTCAAGTTTCAGGCGCGAACCGCTCACCTCTCGCCACGTCAGGCCGACAATCTCTGAGTAACGGCATCCCGTCAGTAGGAGCATTGTCAGCGCAGCGACATGGACCGGTTCATCCTGTCTGTGGGCCTCGATCACCCTCCCTAATCGGTTCATCTCTGCATGGGTCAGGTGGCGTTCGAGCCTCCTTCCGCGATAGCGCCGAATGCCGCGGCAGGGGTTGGAGCCGGGAGAGCACTGTCCCCATACCTCGGCGGCGTTAAATATGGCACGCAGTATGTCGAGCGCCCGATTAGCCGCACCGGGTCCCGCATTGTCTGCCACTTTGACATACCAATTGAGCACATCGGCTTCGGTGATCGCGTCGATACTCTTGCTTCCAAAAGAGCCGTCCAAATGTTTGCGGCGATAGATCCCATGCGTTCGTTTGGTAGAAGCTTTCCATGAGGGCTCTGCTCGCTCCCAGTAGCGGGATAGGAAACGGTCAAACGGCGGCACCGCACGGACGCGCTTGCGCTCGTCAGCCGGATTCTCGCCCACCTGCGCGCGCAAAAGGATGCGCCGAGCAATGTCCATCGCCGCGCTCTCGGTAATATAGGCTGCGTTGCAGATGGTGGTGGTGCGGACGACGCCATGCATGCGCGTCTGCACGATGTAGACGCGCTTGCCGGAGCGATAGGTGCGCGTCCCGAACCCCGGCTGCTTTTTGGACCAGCGCGTAATGCGGATGGCGCCGAGTGGCTTTCGGTCGCCCGGCGCGGCGATCCCCGCCGCCGCGAGCTCCTGCGCGAGTATTTCGCGGAGAGCCGCGCCGCTCATGGCCGCAACCCCAAGGATGCAGCGATCGACCCGGAAACGCGCTCAGCGGCATCTGCAATCGCGGCGTCGGCAAGATGGGCGTAGCGTGCGGTCGTCTCGGGCAGGACATGACCCAGCAGCTTGCCCACGCGTGCAAGCGATATCCCGTCCATGATACCGACCGATGCGAAGCTGTGTCGCAGGTCATGAAGCCGGATATCGGGGATCGCCGCCATACGGCGAAGGATCGGCCATCCGTGCTCTAAGGCTCGAACGCGTCCACTCCTTGTCGCGAGAATTGGCCCCTCCCCCGCGTCGGGCCTCTTCCGCGCCTCCAGCACGGCAAGCGCTTGCCGGTTGAGATAGAGCCGCCTAGGTCCTGTCTTGCTGTCCGGCAGGTTGGCGAAGGGCGGCTCGATCCATTCCCAATGCAGCGAAGCGATTTCGGACCGGCGCGCGCCGGTGTAGATCAGGAGCCGGATCGCCGCGACGGCGTCCGGCCAGTCCGCTTCGCGTTCAGCGAGCGCCTGTCCCAGACGGCAATATTCCTTCGGTGTCAGATAGCGCTCGGGGAGTTGCCGCTTATACCGGGGGATGCCTCGGCAGGGATTGGAGCCCTTGGCACAGTAACCCAGCCCCTCCGCATAACCAAGCATAACGGCAAGCACAGGCAACGCCCGATTGAATATGCCCTGCCGATCGTGGAGGCTGTCTTTCCATTCAAGAATATGCGCTCGATTGATCGAGGCCAGCCGGTAACGACCGAACCATGGGTTCAATGTCTTCTCTATCGCGGTGCGGTTGCGCTTCTGCGTCGAGCGTTTCCAATGGCGGGCATAGTCGCGCCAAAACTCGTCGATATAGTCGGTAAATCTTGGCTCACTTCGTTGCGGTCGAGCCGGGCGCTGAGGTACCCCGTCCAGCGCGTTTTTGGCGAGGAGACCGCGCGCCGCACGTCTCGCATCGCCCGCGTTGAGATGGGCCGGATCGCCCAATGTGATCCGGCGCGACACTCCTCGCTGCCGGAGCTGAACGATCCAGCGCTTCGTACCAGTAGCGTAGACCCGGAGACCGAAACCGGGTAGAAGATCGTCCCAGTAGAGACGTTCAGCGCCCTTCTCATTGCGCCGGACGATCTGCCCGGAAAGGCGTAATCTGGCGCTGCTTGATCGATGATTTTGGGAGGCATTTCGGGGGCTAGAATCCGAAAGCAAATAGCCATCAGGAACCCTTGGATTCCTAGCATAAGACCGAAAAAATTCTCCTTTAACGTCTTCTAATTGCTCATTTATTTTTTTACTTTTGCCCGGACTGGGCGTTAATGCTGCATACTCCATCGAGGAATCCGTCTTGCGGTTGAAGATCGACGCCCATCTCCGATATCGCATGGCCGATCCGGTTGACGTCCTCCTGTCGATCGAAGCGGCGCAACTGCCCGATCAGATGCTGGTCGGCGATCGACTCCTGATCGAAGGGGTCGGGCCGTTGCGGGCCATCGAGGGTGAGGACGGGATAGGCCGGCGTACATGGATGCGCGCGAGGGGCGATTTCCTCGCGCGCTACGACGCGGTGGTCGACGTCGATCGCCGGCCGGCGATGATAGAGGATCTGCCGATCACACCGCGGCGCGAGCTGCCGGCCGAAGTGATCCCCTATCTGTGGCCAAGCCGCTATTGCGAGGCGGACCGCTTCGAAGCGTTCGTCGATCGCGAGTTTCCGGGTATCAATCATGGCGCGAGAATCATGGCGATGTCGACGTGGATTCATGACCATCTCGATTATCGCGCGGGGACGACCGACGCTTCGACCAGTGCGGTCGATGTGTTCGTGTCGCGCCAGGGAGTGTGCCGCGACTTCGCGCATCTGCTAGTGAGCTTCGCGCGAGCGGCGGGCGTGCCGGCCAGGCTGACCTCGGCATATGCCTGGAAGCTCGACCCCCCCGATTTTCACGCAGTGGTCGAGGTCTGGCTGGCTGGCGACTGGTATTTGGTGGATCCGACCGAACTCGCCCCGCTAGACGGGCTGGTGCGGATCGCCGTGGGGCGGGATGCAACCGATATCGCCTTCATGACGGTGTTCGGCTGCGTCGAACTGGTCGAACAGGGCGTGTCGGTGACATCGATCTAGATCTCGCCGGATCGAACGTAATCCACGCCCGATCAGGTGCGCGATCGCTGTAGCAGTCCGCAACGGGGCTGCTATAGGGTCTCCATGAGCATCATCGATTTCGATGTCTGGATCGGCAAGACGCTGTTCGTTCCGCCGATCGTTAAATTCTGCCAGCTCACCAAACAGAGCCAATTCGCGGTGTCGCGGTTGTTCTGGTTCATCACCGCACTCGATCAGCTGCGGATCGCGACATCGCTGACGTCGCAGATCATCGCCGGGCTTTTCAGCCTGTTCATGATGTTCACCGCGTCCTTCCGCGCCGATATGCCCGCCTTCAGCATGCGGTGGTTCCGGATGGTGGCGCTGGGTTTTCTGATGCTCGACCTTTTCTCCAGTCTGATGAGCGGGATCTGGCGGGGAATCGAGATCTGGGTACTGGTGCTGTTTGCCGAATATGCCGCAACCATTGACACGATTCCTCCCGCCCAGGACAAGAAGACGGTTCGGAATGCGCGTCCGCGCGAAGCCGGCCGCTGACCTGCGTCCCAGTTCAAAGGGTATGGCGTGATCGCAGCCCCCGGGGCGCATCGTGGCGATTCCAAGGAATAGCTCTCCAAGGCATTCGGCCACCGGAGTCCCGGAAAAGTCCGGAACGATTCTTGGCCATTCAAGGTTGGACGCCCCAGCAGGAGACGCATGACGTGGATCGCATCGGCACTATGAGCGCCTTTCTCTTCCTCTCGCTGGCGGTGGCGGTGCCGGCCGCGCAGGCCCCGATAACCGGCGCCCGCCGCGCCGCTGCCAAACCCTTCCAGGTGAGCGTGGTGGCAACATTCGACAGCCCTTGGGCACTGACCTTCCTGCCGGACGGCGAAATGCTGGTGACCGAAAAGGCGGGGCGGATGCTGCTGCTTTCGCCCGACGGCAAGAGGCGCGCGGAGGTGGCCGGTATTCCCGCGGTCAATGCGAGCGGGCAGGGTGGGTTGGGCGAGGTGGTCCGGCATCCCGATTTCGCGGCTAATCGCTTCGTTTATTTCAGCTATTCGGCGCCTGGCGGGTCCAACGCGATCGTGTTGGCGCGGGGCAAGCTCGCGGGTGGGCTGGACGGGCCGAGGCTCGAAAACGTGACCGCGCTCTATCGGGCCCATCCGCCGAAAAGCGGTGGTCATTATGCCGGGCGGATCGCCTTCGCACCCGATGGCCATCTCTTTTTCGCGATGGGCGACCGGCAGAAATTCACGCCGGCCCAGGAGCCGGACGGCGTGCTCGGCAAGATAGTCAGGCTTACCGCCGACGGAAAGCCAGCTCCGGGCAATCCGCTCGCCGCCAAGGGCTTCGATCCGGCGGTCTGGACTTATGGTCACCGCAATCCGCTCGGGGTCGCCTTCGACGTGCAAGGACGGCTGTGGAGTGCCGAAATGGGCCCAAGGGGCGGTGACGAGGTCAACCTGATCCTGCCGGGCCGCAATTATGGCTGGCCGGTCGTTTCGAATGGCGACCATTATGACGGCCGGCCCATTCCCGATCACCCGGCCAAGCCCGAATATGAGGCGCCCAAGGCCAGCTGGAATCCGGTGATCTCGCCGTCCAGCCTGCTCTTCTATTCGGGGAAGCTTTTCCCGCAATGGCAGGGCAAGGCGTTGATCGGCGCGCTTTCGGGCGAAGCGCTGGTCCTGGTCGACACCAATGCGAACGGTGCGCGCGAAGAGGCACGCTACGCGATGGGCAAGCGCATCCGCGCAGTCGATCAAGGTCCCGATGGCGCGGTCTATCTGCTCGAGGACAAGGAGGGCGGGCGGCTGCTCAAGTTGACGCCGGACGGCCAGTTCTGAACAGCGGACGAGCGTGACGCCCCGCCCTGGAGGACGGCGGGGCGGGGCACGCTCATAGCACAGACCGCCCCCGATTTGCGCGGCGGTGTGCCCTGTGACTCTATATAATTGATTTGGTACTGTATTGCCAGTTGCGCTGCGAGGCTGTCGCCACTTCGGGGGTACTGGGTCGGGGTGAGAGCGGGGCGGCTCGGCGGGATCCAGCTCAGGTAGCTGGCAGGCGTTCAGGTGTTCACCCGCTCAAGCTCGGCAATCAGAGCGCCGGCGCGGTAGGGTTTCTGAAGGAAGGGCACCGACGCCGGCATGTCGAAATCTCCACGGTACAGGTGGCCCGACGTCAGGATGATCGGCATAGACGGCCAGCGCTCGCGCACCCTGGCGGCCAAGCCGAGGCCATCGAGCGTTCCCGGCATCTTGATATCGCTGAACAGCACGTCGATATCGTCACGACCGTCGAGCAGTTCCAGCGCCTGATCCGCGTCTGCGGCCTCGATAGCGACATAGCCGGCGTCCTCTATCGCATCCACCGCCATCAGCCTTACGAATAGCTCGTCCTCGACGACGAGGACGACGATGCCTCCATCCTTGCCTGTGTCGTTACGGCTTTCGGGCATTTTTGACCTTGAGGACGAATGGCGACCCTTCAGCGGTGCCCGATTCGCTGCGCAGAATCCAGTACGAACTATCACCGATGTTTCCGGCGGAACGGGTTTCCACGCCGTCCGTTACGCTCCCACCACGACAGGTCCGCGAGGATGGGAGGTAAGGATGCTCGGAACGATTCTCATCATATTGCTGGTGTTGCTGCTGATAGGCGCGCTGCCGACCTGGGGGCACAGCCGTAGTTGGGGCTATGCCCCGTCGGGCACGATCGGCGTCATCGTCATCATATTGCTGATCCTGGTGCTGCTAGGCCGGA
>CAMLSA010000009.1 GCA_946482655.1 uncultured Sphingomonas sp.
AGGCCCGGCGTGATGCGACGCCCGTAGCCTTGGAGTGGCTATAATAGAAACCCACCACCCAGTTGATCAGGCCGCCGAGATCGGCGCCGCCGCCCTCCGTTGAGTTCAGGCGGACTTCCTGGGAAAGGGAGCGAACCCCCGTTGGGTTTTCGAAGGCGTGCAGGACGATCGTGTCGGTACCGTCGAGGTCGGTCCGATTGACCTGCATGTAATCGCGAAAGCCGGTCGTCGACTTGAGCGCGAGCGGACCGGTATCCCAGTCCACGATCATCGTGGCGGAATAGTCGTCCTGGGTAGGCTTATCCGTATAGTCGGCGCGGGTCGTGGAATGGCGATTGAGATCAACCGAGCACCGCAGCAGGACGGTGCATGTCGGATTCGGCGCCACCGAGACATTCCGGGGCGGCTTCTGTTCCGATCTGTCCCAGCTATACTCGCCGGTGAGATACACGGTGAAGTCGCTCGTCGGCTCAAACAGCAGGGCTGCGCGCACGGTGCCGTTCTTCTCCGCGCCCTGATCGTTGTCGGGGAAGGACAAATTGTCGATATAATCGCCACGGCGACGGTACAAGGCGTAAACCTTCCCCGACAGCATATCGTCGATGATCGGGAAGTTCACCAGAACCTGGCCTTGCGCCAGATCATAGCTGCCATATTCGACCCGTCCCTTCACGCCGAATTTGCCCGTCGGACGGGAACGGTTCAAGAGGATGGCGCCCGCCGGCGCGTTCCGGCCGAGCAACGTTCCCTGCGGTCCGCGCAGAACCTCGATCGTCTGGAGATCGAAAAGGTCGGCGAACGAGCCTGGCGCAAGTGTCTGGTACACGCCGTCGATATAGACCGCGACGGCAGGTTCGGCGGAGACATCGGACGTGTTGTTGTTGAAGCCGCGAAGGCTGATGACCGGCAGACCGGCGACGGCATTTGCACGGACGATATTCAGGTTCGGGACAATGGTGGTGAGGCCCTGAATGTTCGGCGTGTTCAAGGCTTCAAGCGTGCGCGACGTGAGTACCGTGACGGCGACCGGCGCGAGCTGGGCGGTCTCCGCCCGCTGACGCGCACCGGTCACGACGATCTCCATCAACCCGCTCTGCTGCGATTCTTCCGTGGCGGCGGGCTGCGTGGTGTTCGCCGTCGGCACGCTCGGCGCGGGAGGCGCGACATTTTCCGGCGGACCTGCCGGCTGCGCCGGGGCGACTGGCCCGTCCGGCTGGGAAACCTGTGCCCCGACCTGCGGCGCAGCAAGCGTCGTCAATGCGGTCGCGCAAAGCGCGCGGACGTAAAATCCCTTCATGCCCCCCCCTTCCAGCCCGATAGTTTTCTCATTGTCGAGCAGGTCACATAGAAACATGGGTTGATCAGTCAGGTCAACTCATTTTCAATCAGCCATGTCTTCGTCCCATGTTCGGTTCCGGCGGGCGATCGCGCGCGCGTCCGCACCGTGTGAAGCAGCCGCGCGGAGGCGGGGAAAGATGCGACGGTCCAGGGCGCGAAAGCTACTGCCGGACGCAAAGAAGCGGGAATCGCGATCCCATCCGGGGGACCCGCCCGGGCCGCGGAATAAGGGCTTCGGACACCGCTCGTCAGGATGTGGCCGCCTGCAAAGTCGCCCAGAAGCGGTCGACGCATCGGGCGATGAAGGCCTCGGGCACCTCCGCGCCCAGCACATCCCTCAGGATCGGACTGAGCGCGTCGCCGAAGCGGCTGGCATGGCGCCGGATCGCCGGCTGGTCGAGCAGAGGGGCTTTGGCCCTGCCCTCCAGACCGTCGAGCAGGATGCCGAACAGCCGGTGGGCCGCGGATTTGTCCTCCTCCGTTGCGCAGCCCTGATGCGAACCGGCCAGATATTGCGACATCACCGCTTCGAAGATATCGCGGCGGGCGATCAAGGCAGGCAAATGATCTTGGGAAAGCATATCGCTGTGCATAAGGGTTCTCCTGCCAGCACATCGCCTCCAGCGCGGCGCACTGCGCGCGCGCCGGAACCGATCGATTGGGGAATCTTCGAAACTGCCTCGGGCGCCCGAGCGACTTTAGCGGCTGTGGAGCCCCGAGGCAGGCAGCCGTGTCATGAGGCTACCTCCATGAGCCGAAAAGCGGCGAAGAGCGGTTGGGAAGACCATGATAATGGATATAGGTCGTTCGGCCGGGCGGACAACCACCTGGGAAAGAACTAAAAGCGGAAGGCCGCATCTGCGGCAAAACTGCGCTGCGGGAAGGGGTGGAAGAGGAAATATCTGTCGTTGGTGACATTGTCGACGCCGAGGCCGAGCGACCAATGCGCGTCGATCTTCACCTGTGCGCGCAGGTCCACCACCAGATATTTGTGAAAGCCCTGATAGGTGTTGCCGACGCCGTCACTATTGTCGAGCGTCCCGTAGAGGCGGCTGGCATAACGGGCAGCCGCGGTCAGCGAAAGCCGGCCGGTGGGGTGCCAGGTGCCGACAAAGGTCGCCTTCCAATGGGGAACGCCCGGGATCAGCTTGCCTTCGGCGGCTGGCAGCGCCCGGTTGCGACGGGTCTGCGCGTCGGAATAGGTGACGCTCCCCGATAGGTCGAAACGCGGCAGCAGGTTGCCGCGTTCGATCGCCAGCTCGGCCCCGCGCGAGCGGGTGCGCCCGACATTCTGAACGAAGGTGGCGAGCGTCGCGCTGCCGTTGAGCGAGCCGCGCTGTGAGATCAGAGCGTCCTTGATGCTCTCCTGGAACAGCGACAGGCGGATCGAACCTTTGGCGTCGCGATAGTCGATCGCGAGTTCGCCCGAGCGGGCGCGTTCGGGGCGGAGATCGGGATTGGGCACCGCCGGTTCGGGGGTGGTGACGATCTGATAGAGCTCGGCGACCGTGGGGAAGCGCCATGCCTGGCCAAGGGACAGCCGCAGCGTCCAGTTCGGGTCCGCCGCCCAGGCGATCGAGGCCTTGGGCGAGAAGCGGTTCGCCGCCAGTTGGGGCTGGGCTGGGGTCGGGGCCTGAGACAGCAGGCCGTCATAGGCCCTCCACCATTCATAGCGGCCCCCTATCGTAAGCGTCACCGGCGCAGCGATCTTCCACGCGTCCTGTGCCCAGAGTGCCCGGGTACGCGTCTTGCCGCGCGACGCGAGGTCGAGGGCGCGGCTGCCGCCCGTCAGCCAGTCGCTCGTCAGGTAACGGTTGCTTTCGAGCCGGAACCGGTCGTGATGCGCGCCGAAGCTGACGATGTGGTGATCACCTTCCGACCGCCACGCGCCCTTGACGTCGAACGTCTCCCAGCCGGTGCCATGGAGATCGGTGATCGTCCCCGCCCCGCCGCTCCGCGCTGCCGGCAGGGCGGTGGTGGGCAAGCGCTGCTCATCCTTGCCGAAGCGATAGGCGGTGCCGATCACCTGCCAGTCGAACCGCTCGCCGCTCCCCGCCGCGGACAGAGCCTGCGACCAGTGGCGCTCGTCGCGGCGATATTCGCCGCTCGAGAAGAGGGGGGTAAAAACCGGTCCGCCGGTTACAGCGTCCCGCAAATAGGTCTCGGCACGAGCGTCGGTGTCGTTGAGGAAGAGGCCGCCGACATAGGTGAGGCGGATATCATCGCTCAGATCGAGCGCGGCCTTGAACTTGAGATTCTCCTGCCGCTGATGCTCGATCCCGCCCGCCCCGAGGACGCTGATCGGCATGTTGGTGCGATTGACCGCGTCGAAGCCGCCTGTCGGCGTGCCCGTGGCGGGCCGAGGGGCGGTGATGATGGTCAGCGGATGGCTGCGGCTGTCGACATGCGAGAAGCTCGCGAACAGGGCGAGCGGGCCGAAGCGGTCACCGATCGTGGCTCCGGCTTGCCAGACGGGCAAAGTGTCGCGCGTTCCGTAGAGGCGAAAGCGCTGGACATGGGTGCCGGCGCTGATCGTGCCTTCGAGGCTGTCGGGCATCCGCGTGCTGATGTTGACCACCGCACCGATCGAATTGCCCGGATAGGCGGCCGAATAGGGGCCGTAGAGCACGTCGATCCGGGCGATCTCCTGCGGGCTGACCAATCCCCAGCGCGGGCTCGCGGTCGTGTTGTTGTTGCCGATCAGCGCCGAGAGCAAGACGCCGTCGGCGTAGATCAGGCTCCGCGCGCTGGCCCCCAGCCCCGAGGTCCGGGTGGCGATCGGCGCCTGGGTGTCGCCGATATGGCGCTTGCGGACGATCAGGCCGGGCAGATATTTGATCGTGTCCTCGGCGTTGACAGCGTTGACCGTCGACGCGATCCGATCGGCCGCGATCGTCACGCCGGGCGCCGGTACATTTTCGATGGTGTCGCCGTGGCGTCCGCCGGTCACGATGATGACACCCCCCTGTTCGGCATCATCGTCGGCAAATGCGGGGGACGCCGTGAGCACGGCCAGCGAAGCGATGACCAGTGCCGTGCGGCAGCGGTCCGTCATGATGGAAAGCATCGGAGTCCAATCTGATCAGGCGCACGCGGGTGGCAGTGCGCGGTTGCTCGAGAAGCGTGATCAGATGGTGGCGGGCGGACCCCTGAGAGGCGGTCGCAGATGCGCGAACGAGGCCACCGCTGGCGCGGCGGCGAGGCGGAAGACGGTCGCGACGATGAAGGCGATCGCGATTGCGATCAGGACCGGATCGGCGGCGGCGAGCGACGGCGCGCCGAGCCCCGCGAAGACGCAAGGGCTCTCGGTCTTGCCGTGCCCATCCTGCTTGTCCTGCTCGTGATCGCCCGGGATCGCCATGACGATAGTCTGCGGCCCGGTCCCCGTGCACAGCTCGACGGTGATCGTCCCGGCCGAGACCGAGGGCATGAAACCCGCCGGCATGAGCAGCTTCATCAACAGCGCCAGCGTGATGAGCGCCGCGGCCCAGCGGCGGCGACCGAGGATATGATGGCGCAGCGAGGTCACGGGAGCGCGATTTATCGCGGCGTCCGGGGATTGTCACCCATGATCGTCGCCCTTGCGGATATCAGGCAAAATCCCCCGCCAGTTCTCCGCGCATCGCATCGCTGATGATCGCGATATGCCCGTAATTGGGATGCGCGATCTCGAACATGATCTGCGTCGCGGGATCGCGGAAGGCGGCGATCTGCGCGGGAGTGAAGGGAAAATGGAAAAAGTGCACAGCAGAGGTCTTGCCCGCCGCGTTGGTCCGGTCGAGATCCTCGTCGGGGACGCCCATCACCCGGTCGCTGCCGATCCGGATCGCGACATGATCCTCGATCCTGCCGAGGGTAGCGAGGACGCGGGCGCGCTGCCCGGCGTCCTCGATCTCGAGCAGCATCGTCGCGGTCAGCTCGGACCCTTGCGGGATCATCGGATTATAGGCGGCGAGCTCCTGGACGAGCTGCTCGTCGCCGCCCTTTTCAATGTGGAGCATCTCCTGGACCTGAGCGAGCATCGAATCGTAATTCTCGAACAGCACCGTCGCATAGGGGCCAACCTGAAGCCGCCGCGCACGCTTCGCGGCGATCCGCGCCTGACGCAGCTCCTTGCGGCGGCGGGCATAGTCCTGCGCGGGAAGTATATCGGCCGGCTCGATCCGGCGCTTTTCGGCGGGCATGCTGAATTCCTCTAAAAGCCGTAGGCCGCAGCGAACAATTCGATCGGGTGCCCGACCCGCGCCGGCACGGGGGCCGCGATCTTTTCCATCACCTGGCGCAGATGGACGCCGGCAAGCGGGCACTCCGAAACCACATGGGCGGGTTCGATCTTTGCGATCGCGCGGCCCGCGGGCGTGCCGACCTTGATGCCGACGTCGAAATTCTTGGTGAACATCCCCCATTTGCCGCCATGGCCCGAGCAGCGCTCGACGACGGAGACCTTCGCCTCGGGAATCAGCCGCAGCATCTCGGCGGCCTTGGGCCCCTGGTTCTGGGCGCGCGAATGGCAGGCGAAGTGCATCGCCACCGGCCCCTGCAGCTCGCGCAGGCCTGGCGCCAGCCCCTCGTCCCTGGCGATCTCGACGACATATTCGGCGATATCGTAGGTTGCGTCGGCGAGCTTCTTCACCCGGAAATCGTCGGGCAGGATCAGCGGCCATTCGAATTTCATCATCAGCGCGCAGGAGGGGGTCAGCGCGATGATGGCGCGGCCTTCGTCGATCGCCGCCTCAAGCGCGCTCGACACCAGCCTGGCCTGCGCCGCCACCCCGGCGAGATCGCCATTTTCGAGACGGGGCATGCCGCAGCAACCGGGATATTGGACGTCGATTTCGACACCGTTATGCGCGAGCACCCGCTGGGTGGCCAGGCCGACCCCAGGCGTGTTGAAGTTGGCGAAGCAGGTCGCGTAGAGCGTCGCGCGGCGGCCGAAGCCGGGTGCATCCGGATTGACCTTCGCACCCGAAGCGGCCGCCCGCTCCTCGAAGGTCTCGGACGCATAGGTCGGCAGATCGGCGCGGCGGTCGATATCGGCGACCGCTTCGAGAATCGGTCGGGTGAGCTTGTTGTCGCGGCTGCTCGCCCAGTTTGCGGGGCCGGACACCAGTGTCGCCAGCTTGCCGTTGCGATCGGTCTTGGCGAGTTCCCTATCGGGCAACGAGGTCTCGCCCCTGCGGAACTCGACCGCCCGCGCGCGCAGCATCAGATGGGCGAAATCGAGGTCGAACTCGTGCGGCGGCACATAGGGGCACTTGGTCATGAAGCACATGTCGCACAGGGTGCAGGCGTCGATGACCGGCTTGAAGTCCTTCGAATCGACGCTGTCGAGTTCGCCGGTCGGCGACCCGTCGATCAGGTCGAACAGCCGGGGAAAGCTGTCGCACAGGTTGAAGCAGCGCCGGCAGCCATGGCAGATGTCGAAGACGCGATGCAGTTCGGCGTCGAGCGCGGCTTCGTCATAATAGCTCTCGTCCTGCCATGCGATGACATGGCGGGTGGGGGCTTCAAGGCTGCCTTCGGCCATGAGCTCTCCTTAGCGTGGGTCGAGCTTGGCGGCGGCGGCCACGGCGGGAGCCGTGACCGCTGCGTTCCAGCTCTTTCAACAGGCTGTGCCGAAGCCTCAGGCGTCCAGCGACTCGAGCGCCTTGGTAAAGCGGCCGGCATGGCTCTTCTCCGCCTTGGCGAGCGTCTCGAACCAGTCGGCGATCTCGTCGAACCCCTCCTCGCGGGCGGACTTCGCCATGCCCGGATACATGTCGGTATATTCGTGGGTTTCGCCCGCGATAGACGCCTTGAGGTTGAGGCCGGTGTCGCCGATCGGCTCGCCGGTCGCCGGGTCGCCGACTTCCTCGAGGAATTCGAGATGGCCGTGCGCATGGCCGGTTTCGCCTTCGGCGGTCGAGCGGAACACTGCGGCGACATCGTTATAGCCCTCGACGTCGGCCTTCTGTGCGAAATAGAGGTAGCGGCGGTTGGCCTGGCTCTCACCGGCGAAGGCCGCCTTGAGATTTTCCTCGGTCTTGGATCCTTTGAGGCCCATGTCACCTTCTCCTGGGTTGGACGCGGGCACCCTACCCGCGCGTCAGCCATTGCATCAGCAACCGCCCGGCGACCAAAAGCAAATCAATTATTCCGCCATTTGCGATTGATTGTCTCGATCAGCCGGCGGCGCCGCTATCTGGGCTTGGCGAAATTGGGGAAACCGTAATTCTGGGCGACCAGCATCGTGTGCGTCCCGGCGACATGATTGACCACCTGGACCACCTCACGGGTGTAGCGCAGCAGGTTATAGGGATTGCGGTAGGAAGCGCCGATCAGGATGTCGAAGGCGTTCGAGCCATGGATGATGCTGGCGTTGGTCAGCAGCAGCGGCAGCTTTCCGCCGTCGAGATTCTCTTCGATCCAGCCGCGAGAACGGCTGATGATCTCCGAGACGATGCGCTCCTGCGACGGTTCGGGGCCTTCGCGGCGGACCTCCCAGGCCAGCCGCTCCTCGCGCATCGAGCCAAGATCGACCGATACCGCGATCATCCCCTGCTCGGGAAGCTGGATCTTGTCGGCATGGCCGCGTGGCCACAGCACTTCGGAGATGGTGCCGTCGCTGATCAGCCGGGTCAGTGCCCGCGCGACCGCCTGCCGCTCATGGTCGGTGAGCCCGGCTTCACCCTCTTTGTCGTACCACTGGTGAAGCGACGCGCTGTCGAGGAAGGACTGGCGATCGTGCAACCGCGGAAACTCGGCCGCGAGAGCCCGCAAGATCCGTTCCGACGCACCCGCGCGGCGCCCGGAGGCCGATTCGTCATTGTCCGCCATAACCGTCCCAAACACCCGATTCCCACCATCGTCACAATCGAGCATCGTCCCGCCTGTGTCACCCCCCTAATACGCCCCCTCGCAGCGCTTTCGGGGGAGTGGCGCCGCATCACCGCAGCTTCGCGATATTCAGCCCGTCCAGCTTCGCCCGGTCCTTGGTCGATTCCTCGCTGCGCTTGAGCGCCTTGGCGATCGCCTTCAGCGCCATGCCCTTCTTCGCGAGCAGGTGGAGCTTCTGGATCTCGTCCTGGGTCCAGGGCTGGCGATGCCGTTCGAAGCGATCCGCCGACATAATCAGGGCTCCCCCGGCAGATGCTTGCGCTCCACCGCGACGGCGCGGACCGTCGCGCTATTGGCAACGCTGTTCGATCCGCCGGCAGGCCACAGCCCGAACATTCTTCTTCTCCCCGCCCGTTTGCGCCATCTAGCCCCGGCACGGGTCTATCGTCCACCCCGCCCCATCTGTTCCAAGCGCCGCATTGCCCGGTCGGCAGATGAGGCGTATGGTGGCACATCGCCGCGACTATCCTGTGCAGGCATGCGGCGACAGAGAGAGATATGCTTCGCTCCCGCTTGCCGTCGGAGAACGATCATGTCCGAATCTCGCTGCAACACCCGGATGCTCGATCAGTTTAGGCACAAGGCGCTGCTCGCGGGCGCAGGAGCGAGCGACCCGTTGATTCGCCAGCAATATGCCGATCTCGCCGAAAGCTATGCGACCACCGCGGCCGAGCTGCGCGAACATGGCGCCGCGATCCTGCCGTCGCCCGATATCACCCGGATGCCGTGGCGGTCGGTCCCGCTTTGGGTGACCAACGACCGATAATCTCTACCAGAGGAACAGGACATGGCCAAAGGTCAACGCAAGAGCACCAAGGAAATCCGCAAGCCCAAGAAAGAAGGCCCGCCCAAGACCAACGCCTCCAACCCGTCGCAGAAGAACAACATGGCGGGCGTCTTCAAGAGCTGACCGGCGCCGGGCCAAGGATGATGCGATGAGTTTCCACAGCCTGTTCGGACAGCATCTCCCCGATCTGAAAGCCAGCCGCTGGGATGAGGGGCGGTTCGTGACGACCTGCGAGATATGCGGCCGCGCGATGGTCAAGCCCCCCGGCGGCACCTGGATGCTCCAAAGGCAGCGGCGGTAAATCTTCTCCCTCAGGGAAGATGGGGCATTTCGGCCAATCCAGCCACGCCCGTCCGTTTCACCCCCGGTACAGCCCGTCCAGCCGCTCGCCATAGACCGAGCGGATGGCGTGGCGGCGGTTCTTCATGGAGGGGGTCATCTGTTGGTTCTCGATCGAGAAGGGCTCGTCGGCGATGACGATGCGGCGAACCTTCTCGATCACCGACAGCTCGGCATTGACCCTGTCGACCGCCGCCATCAGCGTCTTGTGGAGATCGGCATTGCCGCCGAGCTCGGAGAGTTCGGGCGGAAGCCCCCGCTCGGCCGCCCAGCCCGCGAGCCATTCCCGGTCGGGGACGACGAGCCCGACGATATAGGGCCGCCTGTCCCCAACGACCATCGCCTGGGCGATCTCCGGCTGGAGAGTCAGCATCCCCTCGACCTTCTGCGGCGCGATATTGTCGCCCTTGTCGTTGACGATCAGATCCTTCTTGCGGTCGGTGATCTTGAGGCGGCCCTTCTCGTCGAGCAGGCCGATGTCGCCTGAATGGAGCCAGCCGTCCCTGAGCACGCGCTCGGTCTCGGCCTCGTTGCGCCAATAGCCGTGCATCACCAGCTCGCCGCGGATCAATATTTCGCCGTCGTCGGCGATCCTGACCTCGACCCCCTTCATCGGCGGCCCGACCGTGTCCACCTTGATCCCGGCGCTCGGCCGGTTGCACGAGACCACCGGACCCGCCTCCGTCTGGCCGTAGCCCTGAAGCAGGGTGAGCCCGAGCGACGAGAAGAATTGCCCGACCTCTGGATTGAGCGGCGCGCCGCCCGAGACCAGCGCCTTGCTCCGCCCGCCGAAGCGCCTGGCGACCTTGGGCTTGAGCAGCAGGTCGATCGCGAGCTTGTAGGGATAGTCGGCGAGACGCAGCCGCTCGCGCCCGCCCAGCTCGATCGCCTTGTCGAGCAGCTTCTTGGCTATGCCGCCCTGCTTCTCGATCGCCTTGATCAGCCGCGCACGAATCAGCTCGAAGAGGCGGGGGACGACGACCATGATCGTCGGCCGCGTCTCCTCGATGTTGGCGGCGAGCTTCTCGAGCCCTTCGGCGTAATAGATCTGCCCGCCAAGCGCGATCGGCAGGAACTGTCCGCCGCTATGCTCATAGGCGTGGCTGAGCGGCAGGAAGGACAGGAACACCTCGTCGCCCCAGCCGAAATCGCCGGCGATGATGTCGACGCAGCCTTCGACGTTGCACAGGATCGCGCCGTGATGCTGGCACACCCCGCGCGGCGCGCCGCCGGTGCCGCTGGTGTAGATCAGGCAGGCGAGATCCTCGCGCCGGACATCGGCGGCCAGCGCGGCGGCGGCGGCGACATCGGCATCCGGATCGCCCGCCATCACGGCGAAGGACAGGGTGCGGATACCGCCCGGCGGCAGCGGCTCCATCGAGATGAGGAATTCGCAGGTCGACGAGCGGACGATCGCGGGCAGCAACACCTGGGCGAGCTTCGCCGTCGACACGATCGCCGCGCGCGCGCCGCTGTTCTCGAGAATATGCGCATGATCGCGCTCGGTGTTGGTGGTGTAGGTGGGCACCGTCACGCACCCCGCCGCCATGATGGCGAGATCGGCGATGCAGAACTCGGGCCGGTTCTCGGAGACCAGCACGACCCGGTCGCCCTCCTTCAGCCCCTCGGCCTGGAGCGCCGCCGCGAGCGAGGCCACCCGCCGCGCCACCTCGCCCCAGCTCAGCGGGTTCCAGGCACCGTCGCGCTTGGCCCAGAGGAAGGGCGCATCGCCATTCTCCGCGGCGCGCGTGAAGAACATCGTCACCAGGTTCGGAAACCGCTCCAGCTCGCGCATCGTCTCTCCCCGTTATCCATCCAACTGGTCTACGCCGCGACGTGCTTCGGGCAAATCGCGATCTGCCCGTTTCTACCCTCCTGCGAGGGAGAGTGATATTGCTGGTCTATTGCGAAAGCGCGACGCCCGGGGTGCGGGGGTCGGCGGCACCGATCCAGCCCTTGGGGGTGCGTTCGATCACCATCAGCTTGGAGGGGATGTCCCCCGCCGTCACCGTCTCGCCGAGCCGCGCCAGATCGGGAATCAGCGCCTCCAATAGGCCGTTGCGCTCGACCACCAGCGCGGCGCCGTTGAAGTAGAGATTGGGCAGCCGGATCGCCTCGGCCGCGGGCAGCTTCCAGTCGATCATCGCGACGATCGTCTTGAGGCTGTGCATGATGATCGTCTTGCCGCCTCCCGAGCCGACGGCCATCCACGGCTCGCCATCGGGTGCGTAGACGATCGTCGGCGACATCGACGAGAGCGGCCGCTTGCCGGGTTCGAGTCGATTGGGCACGGGCCGCCCCTCGACGACGGGCACCAGGTTGAAATCGGTCAGCTCATTGTTGAGGAACATGCCGCCGGCGACGAGCTGGCTGCCCATCGGCCCCTCGATCGTCGTCGTCATGCTGACGATGTCACCCGCGTCGTCGATCACGACGAGGTGGCTGGTGCCTTGTTCGCGCGGCGGATCGCCGAGCGCCAGCTTGGGCGCGCCCGGCGGCGTGCCCGGCTTGTAGCTGCCGAGCGTCCGGTCGGGCGAGATCAGCTTCGAACGCTCGGCGAGATAGGCGGGATCGAGCAGTCCCGCGACCGGCACCTGCACGAAATCGGTGTCGGCGAGCCAGGCGTCGCGATCGGCGTAGGCGAGCCGCATCGCCTCGCCGATCAGGTGCCAGGCGACCGCGGAATCCTTGCCCAGCGCAGCCAGATCGAAGCGCTCGAGCATGCCGAGAATCATCAGATCGGTGATTGCGCCCGACGAGGGCGGACCCATCCCGCAGACCTTATGGGCGCGATAGAGACCGCAGATCGGCGCGCGCTCCTTCGCCCGATAGCCGGCGAGGTCGGCCGCGCTCATTTCCGTCGGATTGAGGCTCGATCGGGCGATCACGGCGCTGATCTGTTTCGCGATGGCGCCCTTGTAGAAGGCGTCCGGTCCCTTCGCGGCGATCGTGCGCAAGGTCGCCGCCAGCGCCGGGTTGCGGATATGATCGCCCGACACCGCCGGCATGCCGTTCTTCCAGTAGATCGCCCGCGCCTCCGGGAAATCCTTCCAGATCGCCTGAAACTGCTTGAGCCGGGTGGCGAGGGTGGGCTGGACCGCATAGGGGCCGGGCGGGTTGTCGGGCGGCAGGACGAAGCCCTCCTCCGCGAGGCGGATCGCCGGGGCGAACAGCTTGGCCCATTTGAGTTTGCCCCAGCGCTTGTGGCTTTCCGCCATCATCGCGATCGCGCCCGGCACGCCGACCGAATAGCCGCCGGGGGTGCGCTTCTGATAGGGTAATGGCTTGCCGTCGGGGCCCATGAACAGATCGGGCCGGGCCGAGGCCGGCGCGGTCTCACGGCCGTCGATCGTCACGAGCCTGCCGGTTCTCGCCTCATGATGGACGACGAAGCCGCCGCCGCCGATCCCCGTCGCCATCGGCTCGGTGACGGTGAGCGCGAGCAGCACCGCCATGGCGGCGTCGGCGGCGCTGCCCCCCTGCCGCAGGATCTCCCGCCCCGCCGCCGCCGCGCGCGGCTCGGTCGCGACGACGATCCCCCCCGCCTGGGCGGCAATGGGGGTGAGGAGAAGGGCAAGGATAAGGATGACGCGGTGCAACATGAGAGCAGCCTATTGGATTGGAAGCGAGCTTCAACCCTCAAACGTCATCCGCCCCGACCGCGTCCCCTATCGTGGCGAAACCGTCGCGGTCGAGCAGGCTGACCAGCCCGCGGTTGATCCGCTTCGCCAGCCCCGGTCCCTCATAGACGAGCGCGGTGTAGAGCTGGACCAGGCTCGCGCCCGCGCGGATGCGGGCATAGGCGTCCTCGGCGCTGGCGATTCCGCCCGCGGCGATCAGCGGCATCGCACCTCCGGTCGCCTTACGGAAGTCGGCGAGCCGCTGCTGCGCGAGACCCTTCAGCGGCGCACCCGACAGACCGCCGCTTTCGCCTGCATGGGGCGATTTGAGCGGCGGCCGGCTGATCGTGGTGTTCGATACGATCAGCCCGTCGAGCCGGTGCGCGGCGGCGATATCCGCGATATCGTCCACATCGCCGGGTTCGAGGTCGGGCGCGACCTTGAGGAAGACCGGCGGTCCGCTCGTCCCCCGCGCCGCCGTCACCGCCGCGAGCAGCGCATCGAGCGCACCGCGATCCTGCAGCGCCCGCAGGCCCGGCGTGTTGGGCGAGGAGATGTTGACCGTCAGATAGCGCGCCACCCCCGCCATCACCTGGACGCCGCGCGCATAATCGGCGATCCGGTCGGCGGCGTCCTTGTTGGCGCCGATATTGACGCCGACGATGCCGGGTCTGGCGTTGCGGCGGAGCAGCCGTTCGAGCGCCGCCGCCTGACCGCCATTGTTGAACCCCATCCGGTTGATCACCGCCCGGTCCTCGACCAGCCGGAACAGGTGCGGCCGCGGATTGCCCTCCTGCGGAAAGGGGGTCAGTGTCCCCACTTCGGCGAAACCGAAACCCAGGCCGAGGACCGCGTCGGGTACATGCGCGTCCTTGTCGAACCCCGCGGCGAGACCCACCGGGCTGGGAAAGCGCAACCCCGCGACATCGCACGCCAGGCGGGGATCCGTAGCGGGCGCTACAAGCGCGGGCTTGAGCCGGAGGGCCCGGATCGTGGCGCGGTGGGCGCGCTCGGCGTCGAGCGTGAACAGCAAGGGACGGAGGACGGTGTAGAGCGACATGGGTCGCGCCTAGAGGAATTTCGGCGAGGCGCCAATTCCTGCCGCCGCCGGGCGGACGATGGGGAGGAGGCGGATGATTTTCGCGGTGGACCGGGATGAAAGCTTCACTGCCAGCCGTTCAGCCAATAGCGCGTTCATTCCCCCCGAACGGCAATGCGCGCGCCATCGGGCTTTGAGCTCGAGGGTGCCTCGGCCGCGCTGATTAGCCCCTGATGCGGCCGGGGCATCGCACCGCCCATCCGATCGGTGCCGTTTTCCGCCCTTGACGCCTGCCCCGCGCGGCCCCATTTGCCCAATCGGATCGAATCAGTCTGATTGGAGGCCGAAGCCGCCATGCGCCTGTCCAGCCTAGCCGATTATGCGGTCGTGATGCTGTCCGCCGCCGCGCGCCACGCGCCGGGCGAGCGGCTGACCGCGGCTTTGCTCGCCGACGAGACCGGCGTGCCGCTTCCCACCGCGCAGAAGCTGATGGGCCGGCTCGCCCAGGCCGGGCTGCTCGCCTCGGCCCGCGGCACGGGCGGGGGTGTCCGCCTCGCCCGCGATCCCGCCGATATCAGCCTTGCCGACATCGTCGAGGCGGTGGAGGGACCGATCGCGATGACCGCGTGCGTCGACGACCATCGCCACGATTGCGGGCTCGAAGGCGCCTGCCGGGTCAAGCCGCATTGGGGCGTGGTCAACAACACGATCCGCGGCGCGTTGGACGGCGTCAGCCTTGCCATGCTCTCGGGGGCCGCTACGGGAGTGCCGGCATGACCGATACACGCATCAGCAGTGACCGGGCCGAGAAGAATCGCGCCGCGATCGACGCCGCCGACAAGGCCTCCAACTACGAGTGGGGCTTTTCCAGCGACATCGAGCAGGATTTCGCACCCAAGGGCCTCTCGGAGGACACGGTCCGGTTCATCTCCGCCAAGAAGAACGAGCCCGAATGGATGCTCGAATGGCGGCTCAAGGCCTATCGCCACTGGCTGACGATGACGCCGCCCGACTGGGCCAAGCTCAACGTGCCCCCGATCGACTATCAAGACGCTTATTATTACGCCGCGCCCAAGAAGAAGAAGGCGCTGGGCTCGCTCGACGAGGTCGATGCCGAGATTTTGCGTGTCTATGAGAAGCTCGGCATCCCGATCGAGGAGCAGAAGGTGCTTGCCGGGGTCGAGGGCGCGCGCAAGGTCGCGGTCGACGCGGTGTTCGACAGCGTCTCGGTCGCCACCACCTTTCGCGCCGAGCTCGAAAAGGCCGGCGTCATTTTCCGCTCGATCTCGGAAGCGATCCGCGAATATCCCGAGCTGGTGAAGAGGTGGCTCGGCAAGGTCGTGCCGATGCACGACAATTATTTCGCCACCCTGAACTGCGCGGTCTTTTCCGACGGCACCTTCGTCTACATCCCCGAGGGGGTGCGCTGCCCGATGGAGCTGAGCACCTATTTCCGGATCAACGCCGAGAATACCGGCCAGTTCGAACGCACGCTGATCGTGGCGGACAAGGGAAGCCACGTCTCCTATCTGGAAGGCTGCACCGCGCCGATGCGCGACGAGAACCAGCTCCATGCCGCCGTGGTCGAGCTGATCGCGCTCGACGACGCCGAGATCAAATATTCGACCGTCCAGAACTGGTATCCGGGCGATGCCGAAGGCAGGGGCGGCATCTACAATTTCGTTACCAAGCGCGCGCTCTGCCAGGGCAGGAACTCGAAGGTGAGCTGGACCCAGGTCGAGACCGGCTCGGCGATCACCTGGAAATATCCGAGTTGCGTGCTCGCAGGCGAGAACAGCGTGGGCGAATTCTATTCGGTCGCGGTGACCAACAATTTCCAGCAGGCCGATACCGGCACCAAGATGATCCACCTCGGCAGGAACAGCCGCTCGACGATCGTCTCCAAGGGTATTTCGGCGGGGCGGAGCGACAACACCTATCGCGGCCTCGTCCGTGTCGGCCCGACCGCCGAGAACGCCCGCAACCACACCCAGTGCGACAGCCTGCTGCTTGGATCGCACTGCGGCGCCCACACCATTCCCTATATCGAGGTCAAGAACCCTTCGGCGCAGATCGAGCATGAGGCGACCACGTCGAAGATCAGCGACGACCAGCTCTTCTACGCGATGTCGCGCGGCCTCGATCAGGAGGCGGCGGTCGCGCTGATCGTCAACGGCTTCGCCAGGGAGGTGCTCCAGCAGCTCCCCATGGAGTTCGCGGTCGAGGCGCAGAAGCTGCTGGGGATCAGCCTGGAGGGGAGCGTCGGGTGATCCTCACACCGGGAGAAGACGCGAAGCGCCTCAACATCCCTCCCCTTCGGGGTAGGGCGGCGGCGAGGCCCCACCCCAATTCCTTCCCTGAAGGGAAGGGGCTTGAAATGAATTGCTAGGACGACATGCTCAACATCGAAAATCTCCATGCCGCAGTGGACGGCAAGCCCATCCTCAAGGGGCTCACCCTCACGCTCAATCCGGGCGAGATCCACGCGATCATGGGGCCGAACGGCGCGGGCAAATCGACGCTTTCCTATGTGCTGAGCGGGCGGCCCGGCTATGAGGTTACCGAAGGCAGGGTCACCTTCGAGGGCGGGAACCTGCTCGACAAGGCGCCGCACGAACGCGCCGCCGCCGGCATCTTCCTGGGTTTCCAATATCCCGTCGAGATACCGGGCGTCTCCAACGTACAGTTCCTCCGCGAGGCGCTGAACGCCCAGCGACGCCTGCGTGGCGAGGAGCCGCTGTCGGGCGGCGATTTCCTGAAACGCGCCAAGGCTCAGGCGGAAGCGCTCGGGCTGGGCATGGACATGCTCAAGCGGCCGGTGAACGTCGGTTTCTCGGGCGGCGAGAAGAAGCGCAACGAGATGGTTCAGATGGGGATCATCGACCCCAGGCTCGCGATCCTCGACGAGACCGACTCCGGGCTCGATATCGACGCGCTGCGCACCGTCGGCCATGGCATCAACACGATCATGCGCAAGCCCGACCGGGCGGTGCTGCTTATCACCCATTATCAGCGCCTGCTGGACTATGTGAAACCCGATTTCGTGCATGTCCTGGCGGGCGGACGCATCGTCCGCACCGGCGGCGCCGAGCTCGCCCATGAGCTCGAGCGCGAGGGTTACGGAACCGTCGCGGCGTGACCCTCTCGCTCCCCTCCGTGCGCGAGGAAGCGTGGCGCTGGTCCGATCTCTCGGCGCTGCCCGAACTCGCCGAGGCGCCCGCCACGCATCGCGCTTCGGACATCGACCGGTACTGGATCGGCAAAGGCCCGCGGCTGCTGTTCGTCGACGGCAAGCTCGACGAGGGCCGGAGCCATGGCGGGCGAATCCGCATCGGCCCGACCGACGCCATTTCGGATCATCCGCTGGGCAAGCTCGCCACCGGCCCCGGCTGGACGCTCGCGCTGCCACGCGACGGCTCGACCCCGCCCGGGGCAATCGAGATCGTCCATGTCGCGACCGGCGGGGCCAGCCATCTCCCCGCGAGGATCATCATGGCCGAGGACAGTCAGGCCAGCATCGTCGAGACCTATGTCGGCGACGGCTGGGCCAATCGGCTGACCATCATCGAAATGGGCCGCACCGCGCGACTGATGCGTGCTATCCGCGTTTCGCAAGGCTCCGGGTTTACCTCCCTGCGCGACGAGGCGCATCTCGGCCCCGGCGCGAGCCTCGTCACCACCCTGCTCGGCGCCGGCCAGGGCAGCAGCCGGATCGACGCCTCGATCATCCTCGACGGGCGCGGCGCCTTCGCCGAGCATGGCGGAGCGCTGCTCGCCCGCGACAGCCAGCGCCACGACGCCGCGATCGTCGTCCGCCATGCTCGCGAACAGGGCACCAGCCGCCAACTCTGGCGCGCGGTCGCCGACGACAAGGCGATCGCCAGCATGGCCGCGCGGGTCGAGGTCGCCCGCAATGCGCAGAAGACCGACGGCGAACAGTCACTGCGCGGGCTGATGCTCAAGCGCTCCGCGACGGTGAACCTCAAGCCCGAACTCGAGATCTTCGCCGACGACGTGAAGTGCGCACATGGCGCCACGGTCGGCGAGCTCGATGAACAGGCGATGTTCTACATGACCTCGCGCGGGATCACCCCCGATCGGGCGAAGGCGCTGCTCACCCAGGCCTTCATCGCCGACGCGATGTCGCGCATCGGCGAGGACGATATTCGCGAGGCTTTCCAGGCCGAGGCTGAACGCTGGTTGGGGGGCGGCGCATGAACGCTCCCGCGACTTTCGGGACCAGGGACTTCCCCGCCATCCCCGAGGGCTGGCATTATCTCGACACCGCCGCGACCGCGCAGAAACCGCGTTTCGTGATCGACGCGATCGAGCGCGCCTATGCGCGGGACTATGCGACCGTGCATCGCGGTGTCTATCGCCGCTCGGCCGACATGACGATCACCTATGAGGCGGCACGCCAGCGGGTCGCACGGTTCATCAACGCGCATTCGTCCGACGAGGTGGTGTTCGTGCGCGGCGCGACCGAGGCGATCAACCTCGTCGCGCAAAGCTGGGGCGTCGCCAATCTCAACCCCGGCGACCGCATCCTCCTCTCGAAGCTCGAGCATCACTCGAACATCGTGCCCTGGCAGCTCATTCAGGAGCGCACCGGAGCCGCGATCGACGTCTGCCCGCTGACCAAGGACGGCAAGATCGATCTCGACGCGGCCGAGGCGATGCTCACCCAGCGGCACAAGCTGGTCGCCTTCGCGCATGTCTCGAACGTGCTCGGCTCGGTGCTCGACGCGAAGCGCGCGACCGGGCTGGCGCATGCGGTCGGCGCGAAGATCCTGCTCGACGGGTGCCAGGCGGTGCCGCGGCTCGCCGTCGACGTGCAGGAGATCGGCTGCGATTTCTACGCATTTTCGGGCCATAAGCTCTACGGGCCCACCGGCATTGGCGTGCTCTGGACGCGGGGCGCCATCCTCAACACCATGCCCCCGTGGCAGGGCGGTGGATCGATGATCGACCGGGTGACCTTCGAGAAGACGACATGGGCGCCCGCGCCGCAGCGCTTCGAGGCGGGGACGCCGAACATCGTCGGCGCGCTCGGCCTCCATGCCGCGATCGACTATGTCGAGAGCATCGGTCTGCCGTTGATTCACGCGCATGAAGTGAAGCTGGTCGCCCACGCGCGGGATGCTCTGTCGGCGATCAACAGCGTGCGGCTGTTCGGCCCCGCCGATGCGGCCGGGATCGTCAGCTTCGCGATCGAGGGGGTGCATCCCCACGACATCGGCACCATATTGGACGAGGAAGGGGTGGCGATCAGGGCGGGGCATCATTGCGCCCAGCCACTGATGGAGCATCTCGATATCCCCGCCACCGCGCGCGCGAGCTTCGGCATCTACAATGACGAAGCCGATGTCGCGGCGCTGGCGCGGGGAATCGAACGGGTAACGCGGATTTTCGGGTGATGGGCGAGATGATGGACGGGACGGAGACGGGCAAGGTGAAGGTCGAGGAGGTCGACTCGGTCGCGCCGCCGCCCAAGGCGCGTGTAAACTTGGCCGTCGATGCTCAGGGCAGCGACGAGGCTGGACGCAAGCCCGACTATCTCGAAGGCTTCCTGTCGCAGAAGCCGGTCGAACCCGGCGAGGCCGAGCCGGGCGGCGACCTTTACGAGTCGGTGCTCGACGCGCTCAAGGAGATTTACGACCCCGAGATCCCGGTCAATATCTACGAGCTCGGCCTGATCTACGGCGTCGACATCACCCAGGACGCGCATGTCGTCGTGACGATGACGCTCACCACGCCGCATTGCCCGGTCGCTGAATCGATGCCGGGCGAAGTCGAGCTGCGCGTCGGCGCGGTGCCCGGGGTGGGCTCGGCCGAAGTCAATCTGATCTGGGATCCGCCGTGGGATCCGGCGAAGATGTCGGACGAGGCGAAGCTGGAATTGGGAATGTTGTGAAAAGCTCCCCCTCCCTGCCAAAGGAGGGGTTTGGAGACGAAGAATGACCGAGATGAAAACCCGCGCCCGTCCCGCCGCGCTGACGCTGACGCCGACGGCCGAGGCGCGCATCGCGCACCTCATGTCGAACGCCCCCCAAGGGACGATCGGCGTCAAGCTGTCGACCCCGCGCCGCGGCTGTTCGGGGCTCGCTTATTCTGTGGACTATGTCACCGAGGCCGATCCGTTCGACGAGAAGATCGAGACCCCCGGCGGCACCTTCTACGTCGACGGCGGATCGATCCTCTATCTGATCGGCTCGCGGATGGACTGGGTCGAGGACGACTTCACCGCCGGCTTCACCTTCGAGAACCCCAACGCCAAGGGCAGCTGCGGCTGCGGCGAGAGTTTCACGGTTTGATTCTCCTCGCTGCCCAGGGAGGGGGGATTGAAGTTGCCTCTCCCTGCCCCAGCGTCTACTCGCCCGCCCATGCTCGCTTCGCTCGAACATATCGATGCCTGGATCTTCGATCTGGACAACACGCTCTATCCGGCGTCGGCGGACCTGTTCGGGCTGATCGACGTGCGGATGAATCTTTACATCCAGCGGCTGATGGACCTCGACTATGACTCAGCGCGCGTCATCCAGAAGAACCTGTTCCGCGAACATGGCACCACCCTGTCCGGCCTGATGCGGACCCACGACATCGATCCCAACGAATTTCTCGGTTTCGTCCACGATATCGAGATGGATGCGCTCGAGGAGGACCGGCGGCTGGTCGAAGCGGTGGCGAGGCTGCCCGGCCGCAAGCTGATCTTCACCAATGGCGACGCCGATTATGCGGGGCGTGTGCTCGAGCGGCTCGGCCTGTCGAAGAGCTTCGAGGCGATCCACGACATCCATGCCTGCGCTTACCAGCCCAAGCCGCATGTCTCGAGCTACGAGACGATGGTGAACGCCTTCCGGATCGAGCCGACCACCTCGCTGTTCGTCGAGGACATGGCCCGCAACCTCAAGCCCGCCAAGGCGATCGGCATGACCACCGTATGGGTGAACAACGGCTCCGAATTCGGCAATCATGAGGCCGACATGAGCTTCATCGATTATGAGATCCACGATGTCGGCCAGTGGCTGCACGAAATTACAGGGGAAGACATATGAGCGGCGATCTGCGGTCGACCATCGAGAAAGCCTGGGAAGAGCGCGACGGGATCGGCTTTTCGACCAAGGGCGCGGTGCGCGATGCGGTCGAGCAAGCGCTGCTCTCGCTCGACGCCGGCACCCGCCGCGTCGCCGAGAAGAGGCCGGACGGCTGGACGGTCAACCAGTGGCTTAAAAAGGCCGTTCTCCTCTCCTTCCGGCTCAACGACATGGAGCTGATCCCCGGCGGCCCCGGCGGCACGAACTGGTGGGACAAGGTCCCCTCGAAATTCACCGGCTGGGGCGAGGCCGAGTATCGCGCCGCGGGCTTCCGCGCGGTACCCGGATCGATCGTCCGGCGCGGCGCGCACATCGCCAAGGGCGCCGTGCTGATGCCGAGCTTCGTCAATCTCGGCGCCTATGTCGGCGAGGGCACGATGGTCGACACCTGGACCACGGTCGGCAGCTGCGCGCAGATCGGCAGAAACGTCCATCTGTCGGGCGGCGTGGGCATCGGCGGGGTCCTGGAACCCCTGCAGGCCGGTCCGGTGGTGATCGAGGACGGTTGCTTCATCGGCGCGCGCTCCGAGGTCGCCGAGGGAGTGATCGTCGAAGAGGGCGCGGTGCTCTCGATGGGTGTCTATCTCGGCGCCTCGACCAAGATCGTCGACCGCGCCACCGGCGAGATCTTCGTCGGCCGCGTGCCGAGCTATGCGGTGGTCGTGCCGGGCACCCTCCCCGGCAAGGATGGCGGCCCCGGCCTCTACTGCGCCGTGATCGTCAAGCGCGTCGACGCCCAGACCCGCTCGAAGACCGGGATCAACGAGCTGCTGCGCGACTGATATCGTCGCTCCGGACGCGGGGCTTTTCCATTTCCCGCTTCGCCGGAATGACGCATAAGGGGGTGGAACAACCCATCCCTCCTTGCGGGCGTATCATCCTACGATGGATTTCGGGCAGCTCGTAGAGGATATCGGCCCCTGGGCCATCGCGCTCGGCGCCGGGTTCGAGGGGGAGACCGCGGCGATCGCCGGCGGGGTGATGGCGCATCGCGACATCTTCCCGATCGTTGCCGCCTGGCTCGCCTGTGCCTTCGGAGCCTTCGTCGCCGACGAGCTGTTCTTCCAGATCGGCCGCCGTTTCCGCGACCGGCCCTTCGTCGTCCACGCCCGGCAGAAGCCCGCCTTCGCGAAGGCGGTGGCGTTCATCGAACGCTATCCCAACGCCTATATCCTGATCTTCCGCTTCCTTTACGGGTTGCGCACGGTCAGCCCGATCGCGATGGGGCTGACCAGCGTCTCGCTCCATCGATTCGCTACGCTCAACGCGGTCGCCTGCCTGCTCTGGTCGGCGATCTACACCGCGATCGGCTTCTGGTTCGGGCCTACGGTCGACCGGATCATCACCGCGCTGACCCCCTACAAGTCCGAGCTGATCATCGCATTCCCGATTCCGGGAACCTGCTTCCTCATCTGGCTGCTCTGGCGGCGGCGGCGCCAGAAGCGTCGTGAACGGCTCACCTCGCCCTTTCCCATTCCTTCGGTTGAAGCGGAGTCCTGAAATCGGCCGCAGACGCTACGCCGGAACGTCGATTGCAGTGCTAGACACAGGTGCTCGCACAACTAGGGTAGGCTGGCGTATTTTGACGACATGCCTCGTGCAAGCCTGTGCTGCAGTGATAGTTTACCCCCGATGGCGACTTGTTCGACCTGCGAAATTGGTTTGGTACTTGCTTGAATTTTCCACATGATGTTTCAGACGACTACTCCGCGGGCTAAAGCTGCCTGATCCATATGAAGGTTCGGGTGATGTGAAATATGGTGTGATCAGATATCCAGCACTTTGGGGTTTAAGATGAACAACTCCTATGATGTGATCGTAGTCGGATCCGGTGCCGCCGGCTTGATGGCCGCACTGCGCGCCGCCGACCATGGCATGAGCGTGCTGATTGTCGAAAAGACCTCCAAATGTGGCGGCACCACCGCGTTTTCCGGCGGCGTAATGTGGATACCGAACCACGGATTCGACGGCGGCGACACTCGGGAAGAGACGCTGAAGTATCTCGACTCGATCATAACCGATCCCGTGCGGCGCGATAAGCTCGAAGCATTCGTCGACAGTTGTCCGGAGATGCTACGATACGTCAGATCGAAGGGGATAAGGTTCGATCCTATACCGTGGCCAGATTATTTTTCCGAATCACCGGGCGCGCGCGCCGACCGTTCCTTCGTGTTTCCAAAATATGACGGCGCGAGGCTCGGCAAATATTTTCCCCTGGTGCGCGAGCAGGCTACGCGCTTCAAGCTCTTGGGCCGGTATTCAATTGATTTTGGCGAGGCATTTGCCATCTCCATGCGCCAGTCCGGCTGGATCTTCGCTCTGCTGCGGGTGGTTGGGCGCTATTGGTTCGACCTGCCCACACGACGTAAGACGAAGCGAGATCGCCGGTTCGCCCTGGGCACTGCGCTGGTAGGCCCGTTCGTCGAGCAGCTGATGAAAAGCAACGTCGAGATCCGCCTCGATACACGCCTTGACAACTTCACCCTCGACGGCGAGCGCGTGAGCGGCATCGAGGTGAGCCGGTTCGGAAAGCCTTATCGGATCGAAGCTCGGCAGGCGGTCGTTGTCTGTGCGGGGGGGTTCGAATGGAACCAGTCGCTGCGGGCCCGCTATTTCGAGATCCCTGGCAGCACCAAATGGAGCAGCACGCCCGAGAATGGCAATTGCGGCGAGGCATTGGAGGCTGGGCTTGCCATCGGGGCCGATACCGAGTTCACTGAGCATGGCTGGTGGGTACCGTCCATGACCATACCCGTGGCCGCCGGGTCCGCCACCGAGGAAACCCACGCCGCCTTTACCGATGTGGGGCGGCCACACAGCGTCTGCGTGAACCGAAACGGCGTCCGCTTCGTCAACGAGACCGCCAGCTATGACCAGTTCGGCAACCGGATGATCGCCGATCAGCGCGCCACCGGAGCAAACACGCCCTGCTGGATGGTTTTTGACGCGACCTTCCGCGAGAAATTCTCGGTAGGGGGAATTATGCCGACCGCGATCACGCCGGATCGGAAGATCCCTATGGAGTGGTGGGATCACTATATTTTCAAGGCCGATACGATTGCTCGCCTTGCTGAAATGCTCGGGATTTCGCCAGACGCGCTCGAGAAGACCGTCTCCAACATGAACGACTATGCGCATACGGGGATAGATCCGGAGTTTGGCCGCGGCGGCAACTCCTATGATCAGTTTTTCGGTGACGCTCGGGTGGTGCCAAACTCTTCTCTGGGACCGATTCAAAAGACGCCCTTTTATGCGGTCCCGATCAACCTTGGCGACCTGGGAACCAAAGGCGGGCTGAAGACCGATGCGCAGTCGAGGGTACTGGATCGAAATGATCGCCCAATCCCCGGCCTATATGCCGCCGGCAATGCTTCCGGCTCTCCCTTTGGCAACTGCTATCCGGGCGCGGGCAGCACGATCGGCCCGGCATTGGTGTTCGGATTCAGGGCGGCAGACGACATCGCCGATCGCATGAAGGGGCTGGAGCATGGCGCCGATAATCGACCATGTCCGGCGGCGGTGAAATAGCTCCGGAATTCATCCGGGATGAAGGTCGCAAGACATATCCCCAGTGTCATTTAGATTGGCCGCCTACATCCACACGGCGGTGAAGGAGATCATATTTGAAATCTGGAAATCCACAGGAAGCGCCCGCCGAGGAGCCGCGCCACTGCCCCGCCGTGATCGTTGGCGCTGGTTTCGCCGGCCTCTATGCGCTTTTCAAGCTTCGCCAGATGGGAATCGGGGCGCAGGTCTTCGAAGCCGCAAGCGATGTCGGTGGCGTCTGGTTCTGGAACCGCTACCCGGGAGCCCGCTGCGACGTCGAAAGCATGCAGTATTCTTACTCTGTCTCGGAAGAGCTGCAGCAGGAATGGCACTGGAGCGAACGGTTCGCGCCGCAGTCGGAAATTCTGGAATATCTACAGCACGTCGCTGATCGCTTCGATCTGCGCCGTGACATCTCGTTCGAGACATCTGTTCAGTCGGCGGTTTTCGACGAGGATACCGGACTTTGGGAGGTGCGCACCGACAAGGGCGACCACATCGTCACGCCGTTCTGCATCATGGCGAGCGGATCCCTTTCGGTCACAAAACTTCCTGATCTCAAGGGCATCGACGCGTTCCAGGGCAGGATCGTGCATACTGGGGACTGGCCGCCGCAAGAAGTCGACTTCACTGGGCTCCGTGTCGGCGTGATCGGCACGGGGTCCTCCGGCGTCCAGGCGATACCGATCATCGCCGGGAGTGCGAAGCAGCTCGTCGTGTTTCAGCGCACACCGAATTTCGTCATCCCGGCGCGCAACGAGCCCCTCGCCGCCGAGACGGAACGTTATTGGAAGGACAATTATCCCGAATTTCGTGAGCGTGCCCGCCAAATCGGGACGTTCTTCGAGTTCAGCGACAAGGCCGCCCACCAGGTTTCGGCCGAGGAACGCGAGAAGGAATATCGACGGCGCTGGGAAGGCGGCGGAATCAATTTCGTCTATGCCTTCAAGGATATCTATCTCGATCAGGCGGCAAATGACACGGCGGCAGATTTCGTGCACGCGCGCATCCGCGATGCCGTGGAGGATCCGGTCGTTGCGGCGCGCTTGTCGCCGAAGGGCTATCCTCTCGGTGCCAAGCGCATCTGCATCGGCACCGACTACTATGAGACGTTTAACCGTGAGAACGTCACTCTCGTGGATCTCCGCGAGACACCGATAACCGAGGTCACGACCGATTCCGTCGCAACGGCCGACGCGACATATCCGATTGACCTTCTGATCTGCGCAACGGGCTATGATGCGCTGACCGGCGCGCTGCTGCGGATCGACATTCGCGGCCGCAACGGTATGTCGCTGCAGGACAAATGGTCGGCAGGGCCGCGGAATTATCTGGGACTGATGACGGCCGGTTTTCCGAACATGTTCGTCGTCACGGGCCCCGGCAGCCCGTCGGTGCTGATCAACATGGTGGTTGGAATCGAGCAGCATGTCGATTGGATCACCGGCTGCATCGCCTATTTGCGCAAGCGTGGCGCGACGACCATCGAGCCGGCACCGAGCGCCGAAGACGCCTGGGTGCAGCATGTAAACGACGAAGCGGACCGGACGTTGTTTCCGAAAGCCGACTCCTGGTATGTCGGGGCGAACATCCCCGGCAAGCCGCGGGTCTTCCTGCCCTATGTGGGCAGCATCGGTCGCTACCGGAAGAAATGCGATGAGGTCGCGGCCGACGGCTACAAGGGGTTTATGATTGAGTAGTGAAATAAATTGACGCTTGTCTCGACGGCAACGACCTATCTACTTCGTTCCCACCCTATGCGATCTGTTCTAGGTGGACAGCTTAACGAGTGTAGAACAACAGACCAACTCGCGCAGGGACATCGAGAGCTCCCCATCTCGGGGTGGGGCTTCGGCCAGATAGACGGAAATGTGACGAGAGCGATTTCGGAGAGGAGGAATTATGCAGCAGGCCGACCGCTGGACTCTACGTTTTGAACCTGGCGAGCCCCAATTGCGTATCGCTTCGGGCGAATGGACCAACAAGACGATCGCCGACTACGCGACGGAGATGCTGCACACTGCGCCGGACACCGTACTGATCGTTTCCGACGGGCAGCCGTTCACTGTCCGGAACCTGTTCGACCGAGCGCAATCACTGGCACGCGGGCTTCGCACCATCGGCCTGGAATCGGGCGACACCGTGAGCTTCCAGCTGCCAAACTGGGTCGAAAGTGCGGTAATCAATCTCGCCTGTGCCTTGGGTGGATTCGTCATCAATCCAATCATTCCGATCTATCGGAGCGCCGAGCTTCGTTTCATCCTGAAGGATTGCCGTGCGAAAGTCATGTTCGTGCCGGAGGAGTTTCGTGGCGTAAACTATCCGGAGATGATTCAGTCGCTCCACAGCGACTTGCCCGAACTGTCTCACCTCGTCGTGGTTCGCGGAAGCTCGGAACATGCGCTGACCTATGACGCCGTGCTTGATCGCGGCCGCGCGTCGGACGCCAGCCTCACGCCGGCGCCAGCGGATTTTGCCCGACTGATCATCTATACGTCGGGCACGACCGGTCCTCCCAAGGGAGTGATTTACAGTCACAATCAAGCGCGCAGGGCGGTCGCCGACAGTTTCGAGTTCTGGCGACTGCAGCGCGGGGCGACTTTCCTTGTCGGCACGCCGGTGACGCACGTCACCGGGTTCATCTACGGACTCGATGCACCCTTCTATTTCGCGTCGCGCTCGGTGCTGATGGAGAAGTGGATTCCTTCTGACGCGGTCCGGCTGATCGATGATCATCAGGTCAATGTGATGTGTGGTGCAACGCCATTTCTCACTGGGATTGTGGCCGAGGCGCAGAATGCGGGCTCGTCCCTGCCAAGTCTCAGGATCTTTCTATGTGGCGGTGCGCCGGTACCCCCGAATCTGATCCACCAGGCGCAAGAGGCGTTCACCGGCTGCCGAACGTTTCGCGGATTCGGTAGTTCTGAATGTCCGATGATCACGCAAGGATGCCTGGATGATCCAAATCTGGCGGCGACGACGGACGGCCAGATTTTTGGTTACGAGGTAAAGGTCGTCGACGAGGATGGTAACCGCCTCCCACCGGACACCGACGGCGAACTGCTGGCCAAGGGTGCCGCGATGTTTCGCGGGTATACCGACTCCGAGGCGACGCGCGCCGCATTCGACGACGAGGGTTTCTTCCAGACCGGCGACATTGGCCGGATCACGCAAGCAGGGTTCCTGACGGTTACCGGGCGCAAGAAGGATCTGATCATCCGGGGCGGCGAGAATTTGAGTCCGAAGGAAATCGAGGATGCGCTTCACACCCATCCCGACATCCAGGAAGCGGCGGTCACCGCGATGCCGGACGCGCGGATGGGCGAGACGGTCTGCGTCTTCGTGATCCCCAGGTACGGCCAGCGTCCCGACCGGTCGGAGTTGGCGAGCTTCCTCAAAAGCAAAGGCTTGGCTCCGCAAAAATGGCCCGAACGTGTCGAATATGTCGAGGATCTGCCACGCACCCCCTCAGGGAAGGTACAGAAGCATCTTCTTCGACAAATGATTTCACATGCGCTGGAACAAGAGCAGACCGTCGGCGCATAACCATCGCTCAGCGACCTCCTGGCCTTTTTCGGTTGTGGGAGCGGGATTTCAGGCAAGACCCAGTCTCGAACGGAGCATCCTGTGAAGCTCCCCTTTGCTGCTCTGCAGCACGTCTGCGGACCAGGCCAAAGTACGGAAAGGATCATGATGCCGTTTAACTATGAGCAGTTGATGATGCTGAGCGCCGAGGGTTCGCGTTCGAATTATGGTGATCGAGACACTATTCTCTATGCACTTGGCGTAGGCATGGGACGCGACCCGCTGAATGAGAATGAACTTGCCTATGTGTACGAAAAAGGGGGTGTTCTAAAAACGATCCCGACAATGGCGACGCTGCTGAGCCAGGATGAGCGGCTTATCAAGGAGTCCGGTGCCGAATACAGCAAGGTGGTGCATGGCGAACAATATCTTACCTTGCACCGGCCCTTGGCACCCGCGGATGAAATCATCACGGATTCGCGCATTTCAAAGGCTTATGACAAAGGTGCGGGCAAGGGCGCACTGATCTATATTGAGAACAAGCTTTACAGCGCCAAGGATAATCAACCGGTCGCCACAGTGACCAGCGTCATGTTCGCCCGCGGAGATGGCGGATTCGGCGGACTCCAGGGCGGAGGCGAAGCAGTTCATGAGCTGCCGGCGCGCAGACCGGACCAGAGCGTGCGTTTTGAAACCCGCGCGGATCAGGCGCTGCTTTACCGGCTCAATGGTGACCGCAATCCACTGCACGCCGACCCGAGCGTCGCCAGACAGATTGGCTTCCCTGTTCCGATCCTGCACGGTCTGTGCTCATACGGCATTGCATGCCGCGCAGTCCTCGCGGTCGTCTGCAACTACGATCCCAGCAGGATCGTGGAATTCAATGCACGCTTTTCCGCGCCGGTTTACCCCGGCGAGACGATCATCACCGACATCTGGGTGGACGGAAAGATCGTCTCCTTCCGTTGCCGCCTGAAGGAGCGGGACGTCACGGCGATCAGCAACGGCAGGTGCACGCTCGCCTGAGCCGCGGAAAATTAAAATTAGCCTATGCATCGCGATCAAAGAGAAGAGGATATGGCATGAACGGCATTCTGGTTCGTCGGCAGGGTGGAGTCGCCACCATTTCCATCGATAATGTGGCGCAGCTGAACTGCATGAGCCAAGCGCATGTCCACGCCTTTATCGATGCGGTGAGCGTGCTGGTCGACGACCCGGATTTGCGCGTGTTGGTCGTCACCGGCGAGGGTGATCGAGCGTTTGTGGGTGGCTCGGACTTGCATGAGGTGGGCGAACTGAATGCACCGCGGGCGCGCGACTTCCTGGCGCTGACCCACCGCATGTGCAAGATGCTGCGCGACTTTCCCGTTCCGGTCATTGCCCGCGTCAACGGCTATTGTCTCGGCGGAGGATTGGAGCTGATGGCTGCCTGCGACATGCGCATTGCCAGCGACAACGCGCTATTCGGGATGCCGGAGGTGAAGATCGGGTTGCCGTCGGTGGCCGAGGCTGCGCTGCTGCCGCAACTGATCGGGTGGGGGCGCACGAGACTGCTGCTCTACACCGGCGAAAATATCGACGCTCGCACGGCGCTTGAATGGGGCCTGGTAGAGAAAGTCGTTCCCGCTGGTGACTTGGATGTCGAGTTGGGACGCTGGGTGACATCGATCGTCGAGGCGGGTCCTGCGGCGATCCGGTTGCAGAAGGAACTGATCCGGGAGTGGGAGTCGATGCCGGTCAACGATGCGATCGAGGCGGGAATACGATGCATCTATCGTGCATTTGGGTCCGACGAGCCAACGCGGATGATCGCGGAAGCTCTGCAGCGAATGAAGGCGCGCAAGGGCCGTTGAGGAATGGGATGCCGTTCCGGCGTGCTTTCATTCGACAACCTTATGCGCACAAGTTGGAGAAGTGTGCCGCATTCTGCGGGGCCAGATATTACGATTTCAGAACCCGCGAGAAATTGACCTCCACGAGATCAGGCCAGGAACTTCAGCGATTCCGACGAGAAGGGCGAAAGTTCATGGGCGCGGCCATCGCGGACCTTGACCGCCCAGTTTGGGTCGCCGATCAGCGCCCGGCCGACCGCGACGAGATCGAATTCGCCCCGGTCGAGACGAGCTTCGAGGTCGCCGAGTTCGCCGACCTCCGCAACATCGGAGTTCAGCATCGAGTGCACGAAGTCGCCGCCCCTGAGACCGACCGAGCCGACCGTCAGCGCCGGAAGGCCGGTGAGTTTCTTGCACCATCCGGCAAGATTGAGATGGGAGCCCTCGAATTCCGGCTCCCAGAAGCGTCGTGTCGACGCGTGAAACATATCCACGCCTGCGTCCACCAGTGGTTCGAGAAACTTCGCGAGTTCGTCGGGCGTGCGCGCAAGTTTCGCGGTGTAGTCCTGCTGCTTCCACTGCGAGAAGCGTTGAATGATCACATAATCTGATCCGACACGCTTGCGGACCGCCTTGACGATATCAGCGGCAAAATGCGTGCGCTTGACGAGGTCGCCGCCATAGCGGTCGCTGCGCTTGTTCATGGTCTCCCAGAAAAACTCGTCGATCAAATATCCGTGCGCACCATGTAGTTCTACGCAGTCGAAGCCGATCTCCTTGGCGGCTTCCGCCGCCTTTGCGAACGCTTCGATCGTGTCGGCGATATCGGCGTCGGTCATTGGTTCGGCGACCCGTTTGCCCGTGGCCGACAGCCCGGAGGGACTGTCCGACTTGGCCTCGGGGCGAGGGCCGGTGCCGACGTGCCGCGCCAGGCCCTGGTGCCATAATTGCGGTGCAATCTTGGCACCGGCGGCATGCACTTCCTTCACGACCTGTTTCCAGCCGTCGAGACTCGCCGGCTCATGGAAATTTGGAATGCTGGCGTCGCTGGATGCGCCGGGGCGATCGATCGTCGTGCCCTCGGTGATGATCAGACCAACGCCGCCCTCGGCGCGCCGTCTGTAATAGATCGCCACGTCCGCACCAGGAACGCCGTTGGGGCTTTGCGTTCGCGTCATGGGTGCCATGACAACCCTGTTGGCGAGTTGCAACGTTTTGCAGGCAAACGGCTTGAACAGGGGACTCTCGGACATTCTGATTTCCCGCTCTGCATTTTCTATGAAAGTAGAGGCTTAATTCGTCAGGCAAGCGCCGCCAGGCAAACGGCATCACAACGGTTTTTCCATCCCATGCCTTGCCGGCAGCTGTCACTTCGGCGCATAATCCATTTATCAATGTCCCGTCGACGACGATCTCGGTGAAACAGCCCGTATCGGTGCGCGTATCCGCATAGCAGAACTGCTCCTCGCCCCAGTTCGAGCGCGCGGTGCAAAAGTTGGCGTACTGCTTGCCACGTGATTCCGACAAACGTCCCCATGCGCGCCCTCATTGTCCTCTCCGCTTGTTCTGCGATTTTGCCGGTGCGGATATTCGATATCGCAGCGAAAGCCGGGACTCTGATCCGCTGATGAACAAGGGCTTATTCTCGCCCGACGACCATCAGTCCTCGGCCCCCACCGCATCGTCGATCAGCTTCTTCGCGGGTGCGCCGTTCCAGTCCATCATCCCGTAGACGCGCCACATCTCCTTGCCCGCCGCGTCGAAGAAGATCGTCGTCGGCAGCGTCTCGGTGCCGAGTTCGCCCATCAGGAGATTCTGGCTGTCGCTATATTGGGTCAGCTTCCTGAAGCCCTTTTCCTTGAAGAAGGGCGCGATCACCTTGGCGCCTTCGAGGTCCTGGCTGACCGTGATCAGCCGGAAGCGGTCGTCCTCGGCGGCGAGCTTGTCGAGATTCGGCATCTCCGCGATGCACGGGGCGCACCAGGTCGCCCAGAGATTGACCATCAGCGGCTTGCCGCGAAACTGGGTCAGCGTCGCTGGGCCGCCCTTCTCGTCGGCGAAGGGAATCGCGGGCATTTCCTTGCCGCGCTGCGATATATCGACCTTGCCGACCGATTCGGCAGGCGCCCCGCCTTGCGGGCCGTCCTTCGGTTTACTATCGCAGGCGGTCAGCGCCAATGCGAGGAGACAGGCAATCAACGGCCGCACGGACAACTCCAACAAGATGTGGGGAGGGCGCTTCGCTGAAGGGCCCGCCGCGGTGATGCGCGAGATTAACGCCTCGATCCCCTTCGACAAGCGCCTTTGGCGGCAGGACATCGCCGGGTCGAAGGCGCATGTCGCCATGCTGGCGCGGCAGAAGATCGTGTCCGAGGCCGACGCCGCCGAGATCGCCGGGGGCCTGGACGCGGTCGCCGAGGAATATCGCACCCAGGGCGTGCCGGTCGATCTGGCGCTGGAGGATATCCACATGGCGACCGAGGGGAGGCTTGCCGAGCTGATCGGCGCCCCCGCCGGCCGGCTCCACACCGCCCGCTCGCGCAACGACCAGGTCGCGACCGATTTCAAGCTGTGGGTCCGCGACGCGATCGACGCGGTCGATGCCGGGCTGATCGTCCTCCAGACGGCGCTCGTCACCCGCGCCGGCGAGCATGCCGCCAGCGTAATGCCGGGCTTCACCCATCTCCAGGTCGCCCAGCCGGTGACGCTCGGCCACCATCTGATGGCCTATTATGAGATGATCGCGCGCGATCGCAGCCGCTTCGCCGACGCCCGTGCCCGGCTCAACCGCTCGCCGCTCGGCAGCGCGGCGCTGGCCGGCACCGGCTTTCCGATCGACCGCGGGATGACGGCGGCGGCGCTGGGGTTCGACGGGCCGACCGCCAACTCGCTCGATTCGGTCTCCGACCGCGATTTCGCGCTCGATTATCTGATGGCGGCGACCCAGCTCAGCCTCCACCTGTCCCGGCTCGCCGAGGAATTTGTTGTATGGGCGAGCCAGCCATACAGTTTCGTGAAATTGCCCGACGCCTATTCGACCGGTTCGTCGATCATGCCGCAGAAGCGCAACCCCGACGCCGCCGAGCTGGTACGCGGCCACAGCGGGCGGATCGCCGGCTGCATGATGTCGCTCGTCATGACGATGAAGGGCCTGCCGCTCGCCTATTCGAAGGACATGCAGGACGACAAGCCGCCGGTGTTCGAGGCGCACGACCTGCTCGCGCTCTCGATCGCGGCGATGACCGGCATGGTCGAGACGGTCGAGTTCGTCGCGCCGCGGATGCGCGCCGCCGCCGAAGCGGGCTTCTCGACCGCGACCGATCTCGCCGACTGGCTGGTCCGCGTCGCCGACATTCCGTTCCGCGAGGCGCATCACATCACCGGTACCGCGGTGAAGCTTGCCGAGCGCGAGGGGCTGGCGCTCGACAAGCTGCCGATCGAGGCCTTGCAGGCGATCGATCCCCGCATCGACGAGCGCGTCTATGCGGCGCTGTCGGTCGACGCTTCGGTCGCCAGCCGGTCGAGTTATGGCGGCACCGCGCCCGATCAGGTCCGCGACCGGGTGGCCGAGGCCAGGGCCGCGTTGGGATTGGATCCGGCATGAACAACCGCACGATCCTCGCCGCCGTCGCGTTGCTCGCGCTCGCGGCCTGCGGCAAGCGCGACGCGCTGCGCCCGGCGCCGGGCCACAGCCTGCCGCCCAAGCCCGCGACCGCCGCAACCCAGCCGACCGTCGACCAGCTGCTCACCCCGCCCGTCGAGACACGGCCGGGCCGCAGCGACGATGTGCTCAAACGCTCGGAGGAGCGTCCCGACGACCGATTCAATCTGCCGCCGCCGGGCTGAGGTCGTTCGGGGAAATGCGGCGAGCCTAGGGCTTACAACAGGAAACGACATGGACCATTTCAACCTCGAGGACGGCGTCCTGCACGCTGAGGACGTGCCGCTGCCTGCGATCGCCGACGCGGTCGGCACCCCCGTCTATGTCTATTCGACCGCGACGATCGAACGGCATGTCGCGGTGTTCAAGGCCGCGCTGGCCGGCCTCGAAGCGGGCGTCGACGGACCGCTGATCGCCTTCGCGGTCAAGGCCAATCCCAATCGCGCCGTGCTGGCCACCCTGGCGCGCGCCGGGCTCGGCGCCGACGTCGTTTCGGGTGGAGAACTTCAGCGCGCGCGCGCCGCGGGAATCCCGGCCGCCCGGATCGTCTTCTCCGGCGTCGGCAAGACCGCCGACGAGATGCGGTTCGGCCTGTCCGAGGGCATCTTCCAGTTCAACGTCGAATCCGAGCCCGAAGCCGAGATGCTGTCCGAGGTCGCCCGGACGATGGGGCTCAGGGCGCCGGTGGCGTTCCGGATCAACCCCAATGTCGTCGCCGGCACCCACGCCAAGATCTCGACCGGCGGCTCCGAGGACAAATTCGGCGTCGCCTATGATCGCGCGCTCGCCGCCTATGCCCGCGCCGCCGGGCTGCCGGGCCTCGATGTACGCGGCGTCGCCGTCCATATCGGCAGCCAGCTGACCGATCTCGGCCCGTCGCGCGTCGCCTTCGAGAAGATCGGCCTGCTGATCGCCGAGCTGCGCGCGGCGGGCCACGGCATCGTCACCGCCGATCTCGGTGGCGGCCTCGGCGTACCTTACGATCCCTCCAAGCCGGTCCCCCCGCTCCCCTCCGACTATGGCGCGATGGTGCGCGAGGTGACGCGCGGCTGGAACGTCCGGCTGATTTTCGAGCCGGGACGGGTGATCGTCGGCAACGCCGGCGTGCTGCTGTCCCGCGTCATCCGGGTGAAGCAGGGGGTGAGCGATCCCTTCGTGATCGTCGATGCGGCGATGAACGATCTGATGCGCCCGAGCCTCTACGATGCATGGCACGACATCCGGAGCGTCGAGCCGAACGGTGCCGTAATGACGGCCAATATCGTGGGGCCCATCTGTGAAAGCGGGGATACCTTTGCGAAGAAGAGGGTTATGGACGCCGTCGCCCCGGGCGACCTTGTGGCCTTCATGACCGCGGGGGCCTATGGAGCGACAATGGCGAATACCTATAATAGCCGGGCACTGACCCCCGAGGTGCTGGTAAGCGGGGCCCAGTGGGCGGTGGTCAGGGAGAGACAGCCGATCGAGGCGCTGGTCGCAGCCGACAAGCTGCCGCCCTGGATATGAATTAAAGGGAACCCCGCATGAAGCCTGTCCGCAAGGCCATCTTCCCCGTCGCCGGTTTCGGCACCCGCTTTCTGCCCGCCACCAAAGCCGTTCCCAAGGAGATGCTTCCCGTCGTTGACCGGCCGCTGATCCAGTACGCCGTCGACGAGGCGCGTGCGGCGGGAATCGAGCAGATGATCTTCGTCACCGGCCGCAACAAGGGCGCGATCGAGGATTATTTCGACAGCGCCTTCGAGATCGAGACCGATCTCGCCGCCAAGGACAAGCAGGGCTTTCTCGACATCCTCGCGCAGACCCGGCTCGCCCCCGGTAAGGCCGCGTTCGTTCGCCAGCAGCAGATGCTCGGGCTCGGCCATGCCGTCGCCTGCGCGCGCGACCTGGTCGGCGACGAGCCCTTCGCGGTGCTGCTGCCCGACGAGCTGATCTGGAATCCGGCCAGTCCCTGCCTCAAGCAGATGGTCGCCACCTATGAGGCGAAGGGCGGCAACGTCATCGCCGTGGTCGAGGTGCCCGAGGACCATACCCACCGCTACGGCATCATCGATCCCGGCTTCGTCGAGGGGCGGGTAAGCGAGGTCAGGCGGATGATCGAGAAGCCCCCGGCCGGCACCGCCCCCTCGCGGCTCGCCTGCGTGGGCCGGTACGTCATCCAGCCCGAGATCTTCGCCCTGCTCGACAAGGGCGAGCGCGGCGCGGGTGGCGAGATCCAGCTGACCGACGCGCTGGCCAAGCTGATCGGCATCCAGCCCTTCCACGCGCTGACCGTCGACGGCGACCGCCACGACTGCGGCGACAATGCCGGCTTCATTCAGGCCAATATCGCGCTTGCGCTGGAGCGGCCGGAGATAGCGGACTCGATCCGGGCGTTCATTCGGAAGGTCAGATAAGCCATCCCGGCGAAGGCGTCGCTCTCTTCCGCCCGGAAAAGGCGGAATGGAGAGGCTTGGCAAAAGCCTCACCCCGCGCGACAAGCCTTCCATGCAGAGCCTGCCGATCTTCCTTGACCTGACGGGCCGCAAGGTGGTGCTGATCGGCGATGGCGAGGCCGCCGAGGCGAAGCGGCGGCTGATCGAGCGCGCCGGCGCGGCCATCGTCGGCGAAGGTGACGGCGAGGCGCGCATCGGCTTCGTCGCCCTGGCCGACAACGCGGCGGCCGAACGCGCGGCGGCGCGGCTCAAGGCCCACGGCCTGCTGGTCAACGTGGCCGATCGGCCGGCCTTGTGCGATTTCACCCTGCCCGCGATCGTCGACCGCGATCCGGTGCTGATCGCGATCGGCACCGGCGGACGATCGGCGGGGCTGGCCAAGGCGCTGCGCCAGCGCCTCGAAGCGCTGCTCCCCGCCGATCTGGGCCGGCTCGCCGAGGCGATGTTCGCCGCGCGGGGCGCGATCCGCGCCCGCTGGACCGACACCGATCGCCGCCGCCGGGCGATCGACGACGCCTTGTCCGAGGGCGGCCGGCTCGACCCCTTCCGCACCGGCTCCGCCGCCGCGGTCGGCGCCTGGCCGGGCGGCGCCGAACTCGACGAAGCCGACCGGACCGTGGCGATCCGGCTGCGCTCGGGCGACCCCGACGACCTCACCATCGCCGAGGCGCGGCTGCTCGGCCAGGCCGACCGGATCTTCCACCGCCCCCATATACCACCGGCGATCCTCGCCCGCGCCCGTGCAGACGCGGCGCGCCATGTCTGTGCCGCGCCACCCTCCTCTCCTGGCCATGGCCTGTCGATCGACCTGGACTTTCTATGACGGCGCCTCGGACATGACGAGCTGGACCATCGGCGACCGCAATGCCGGCCATTTCTGCTGGATCCACCTCGACGGAGGCGACCCGGACGCGATGCGCTGGCTCGAGGACGAATCGCACGGCTTGCCGGAAACGGCGCGCTTCAACCTGATCGCCGCCGAGACCCGGCCGCGCTGCCAGCCGCTGGGCGAGGGCGTGATCATCAATCTGCGCGGACCGCGGCAGAGCGCGGACGAAGAGGGCGACGAACTCGTTTCGATCCGCATCTGGGCCGAGCGCGGGCGAGTGGTATCGGTAACCTTTCGGCGGATGGCCGGGCTGGACACGCTGCGCGAGCGGATGGAGCAGGGCCAATATCATGATCCCGGAGACCTGATCGCGGCGCTGTCCATCCGGATCGCGCACCAGCTCGATCCGGTGGTCGCCGAGCTCGGCGACCAGGTCGACGAGTGCGAACTTACGCTGTCAAGCGAGGGCTATGTCGCCCGCCGCTCGATAGCCCGCGCGCGGTCGACCGCGATCAGCTATCGCCGCTTCGTCGTGCCGCAGCGCCAGGCGCTCGAGGCGATGGCGCAGCTCGAACAGGACTGGATCGAGGACGACGACCGCATCCACCTGCGCGAGGCCGCCGACCGCTTCGCCCGCATGGCCGAGGAACTGGAGGCGATCCGGGAGCGATCGGCCCTGCTCCACGAACAGATCACCGACCTGCGCGCCGAGAAGATCGACCGCCGCTCGCTGATCATCGCCGTCGTCGCGCTCATCTTCCTGCCGTTGACCTTCGTTACCGGCCTGTTCGGGATGAACGTCGACGGCATCCCTTATGCTCACCACCCGATGTCCTTCTGGGCTGTGACCGGATTCAGCCTGGTTGTCGGGCTGACCGTCGCCGCCTTCTTCGTGGCGGCGCGGTGGTTCAGGGGTTAGTGACTGGCGCCTCTCTCCGGCCGGCCGGTCGCCGTTCGCCGAACAGCGCGGTGCCGACCCGGACATGGGTGGCACCGAGCATCACCGCCGTCTCGAAGTCGGAGGACATGCCCATGCTGAGCCCGGCCAGCCCATGGCGCTTGGCCAGCTTGGCGAGCAGCGCGAAATAGGGCGCGGGCTCGACCTCGGCGGGGGGTACCGCCATCAGCCCCACGATCGGCAGCCCGGCATCGCGCGCCTGGGCCAGGATCTTGGGCAGATCGTCGATCGCGCAGCCTCCCTTCTGCTCCTCGGCGCCGATATTGACCTGGACGAAGCAGTCGGGGCGCTTGCCCGCCGCGCCGATCGCCCTGGCCAACGCCTCGATCAGCGAAGGCCGGTCGACGGAATGGAGCGCATCGAACAGCGCCACCGCCTCCTTCGCCTTGTTCGACTGAAGCCGGCCGACGAGATGGAGCCTGGGGTTTCTTCCTTCGCGCAGCGCGGGCCATTTCCCTTCGGCCTCCTGGACGCGATTCTCGCCGAAACTCGTCTGGCCCGCGGCGATCAGCGGCGCGATGTCGGGGGCCGTCCTCGCCTTGGAGATGGCGATCAGCTCGATCGCGGCAGGATCGCGGCCCGCCAGGGCCGCGGCATGGCCGATGCGCGCGCGGATGTCGGCGAGACGTGTGGCGGCGCCGGGGTCGGAGCTGGTGTCGATATCGGACATGCGCCCCGCTATAGGTGGCGCGATGAGACGCCGCCACCCCGAGCTTCCACGGCTGTGGATGATGACCGACGAGCGCCAGGACGGGGGGCTGTGGGCGGCGATCGAGAGGCTCCCGCCCGGATCGGGAATCGTCTTCCGCCACAAGCGCGCGGGTGAGGCCGAACGGCGGCGGCTGTTCGATCGCGTGCGGCGGGTCGCGGCACGGCGCGGCCTGGTCCTGCTGCTAGCCGGCGACGATGGTCAGGCCCGCTGCTGGCGCGCCGACGGCGCGCATCACCGTCATCCGCATGCCCCGCGCCACGGCACCGCGCCGGCGCACGACCTGCGTGAGATCCGGGCCGCCGAGCGATCGGGCGCGGCCGCGATCTTCCTGTCGCCTGTGCACGGGACCCGGTCGCATCCGGATGCGAAGGCGCTGGGACGGATGCGCTTCGCCGCGCTCGTCCGGGCGACGAGGCTGCCGGTGATCGCGCTGGGCGGAGTCGATCGGACTCGGGGACGAATGGCGATGCGGGCCGGCGCTCACGGCTGGGGGGCGATCGATGCCTGGGGCAAGCGCCCGCCTTCGCTGGCATGACCGATCGGGAATGAAGCCGGGCGACCGGCCGTTCAGAACTTGAACGCCGTCCCGATGTAGATCGCCTGGCTGTCGCGGCGTTCGTCATTGGTCAGGTCGAAGCGATCGCGCTGCGTCTTATAACGCACGCCGCCCGACAGCTGGACGTTGCGGCTGAGCGAGAAGGAGCCTCCCAGGTCGACCGAAAGAGCTTCTTCCGGACCGCCGATGCTGGTGGCGCCGGTGGCGCGCTCGGCGCCGAACAGTAGCCGGGTGCTCCACTTCGAGCCCGAATAGCTCAGGCCGATATCGGCAAGGTCGCGGCTGTCCGGAACGGTGCCGCCATCGATATGCGCGAAATCGCCCGACAGCGCGAAACGCTTCCAGCCGAGCGAAGCGCCCAGGCTGTAGGCGGTGGGGGCGAGGCCGACGCTGATCGCCGAGCTGTTGACCGCCACCGCCGCGCCGGCATTGGTGCGGGTCTTGCTGCGGGCGCGGATCGCCACGGTGACCGCCCGCTTGCCGCTGCCCGAAGGGGTGAAGCGGAAGCCGGGTTCGGAGAAGCTGCCGCCGACATGGTCGAACAGGGCCGCCTGGCGCGCATCGACCGCCACCGGCGCGAAAAAGCCGATGCCCTTCGCCTTCTTGCGATCGATCTTGATCTTTGGCGTGTCGGCTGGCTTCGCGGAAAGCGCGGGCGCGACCAGGACCACCGATGCCGCGAGCACGGCACCCAAAAGCCTTCCCTGGACCCCCTTGATCTTCATCCTGCGTAACTCATTCTTTTCTATATATGGGTGCCTAGCACCGTGCGCGAGTCGTTGCCAGCCGCCTTTCGCGAAAAGCTTAGCCTGTTGCAAAGACTCCACATTTCCATGGTCGCGAGCGCCGTTGCCTGGGACCAGGCAAGAAACGCCCGCTTGCGGGCGGCCCCCGCATGTCTATAACGGCCCCAATTCGCTTGAAAATGAGCCCCGAGGACCGCCCAGAAATGATCAGCCCCACCTTGCGCACCGCGATCGCCCTCGCCCTCGTCGCCTCGATGGCGGGCTGCGGCGGCGGCAAGAACAAGGCGCAGTTCGCCTCCGATCTCGCGGCGGCGAAGACCACCCAGATCGGCGTCAACGCCTATCTGTGGAAGGCGGCGCTCGAAACCCTCTCCTTCATGCCGCTGCTCCAGACCGATTCGAACGGCGGCGTGATCGTCACCGACTGGTATGTGAACCCCAACCAGCCGGCCGAGCGCATGAAGATGACGGTGACCATATTCGACGCGGATCTGCGCGCCGACGCGGTCCGCGTCGCACCGCAACGCCAGGTGCTTGCCAACGGCAACTGGGTCGACCAGCCGGTACTGGCTTCGACCGCGCAGAAGCTCGAGGACATCATTCTGACCAAGGCGCGCGACCTGCGCCGCGCCACCATCGCCGGATAGGGCAAAAGCTTCAGTGAGCGCGCGTTTCAACCATGTGAAGGCCGACGCGCACTGGCAGGGCGTCTGGCAGAGCCAGGGCACCTTCCGTGCGCGCGACGACAGTCCCAAGCCCAAGAGCTACGTGCTCGAGATGTTTCCCTATCCGTCGGGGCGCATCCATATGGGGCACGTCCGCAACTATACGATGGGCGACGTGCTCGCCCGGTTCCGGCGGATGCAGGGCCATGAAGTGCTCCACCCTATGGGCTGGGACGCGTTCGGCATGCCCGCCGAAAATGCCGCGATGGAGAAGAAGGTCCATCCCGGCGACTGGACCCGCGCCAACATCGCGGCGATGCGCGAGCAGCTGAAGCGGTTGGGCTTCGCGCTCGACTGGAGCCGCGAGCTCGCCACCTGCGAGCCCGACTATTACGGCCAGGAGCAGGCCCTCTTCCTTGATCTCTACGCGGCGGGTCTCGTCTATCGCAAGGAATCGGCGGTCAACTGGGACCCGGTCGACATGACCGTGCTCGCCAACGAGCAGGTGATCGACGGGCGCGGCTGGCGCTCGGGCGCGGTGGTCGAGCGGCGCAAGCTGAGCCAGTGGTTCCTCAAGATCACCGACTTCGCCGACGAGTTGCTCGACGGCCTGAAATCGCTCGACCAGTGGCCCGAGAAGGTCCGCACGATGCAGGAGAACTGGATCGGCAAGTCGCAGGGCATGCGCTTCACTTTCCAGCTCGATGCGCCCGCCGGGGTGTACAAGAGCTTCGAGGTGTTCACCACCCGGCCCGACACTCTGTTCGGCGCGAGCTTCGCCGCGATCGCCGCCGATCATCCGATCGCGCAGGCATTGGCTGTCGGCAATCCAGCGCTCGGCGCCTTCGTCGAGGAGTGCAAGCGCACCGGCACGGCCGCCGCCGAGATGGAGACCGCCGAGAAGAAGGGCCATGATACCGGCCTCTCGGTGATCCACCCGCTCGACCCGAGCTGGAAGCTGCCGCTGTTCGTAGCCAATTTCGTGCTGATGGATTATGGCACCGGCGCGGTGTTCGGCTGTCCCGCGCACGACCAGCGCGACCTCGATTTCGCGCGCAGATATGCGCTGCCGGTCAAGCGCGTCGTCGCTCCCTCGCCGGAGGAGGCGAGCGCGCCGATTGACGACGAGGCCTATGTCGGCCCTGGCCGGCTGGTCAATTCGGCCTTCCTCGACGGGCTTTCGGTCGAAGAGGCCAAGGCGGCGGTGATCGCGCGCGGCGAGGCCGAGGGCTGGGGCACCGGCACCACCGTCTGGCGGTTGCGCGACTGGGGCGTGTCACGCCAGCGCTACTGGGGTACCCCGATCCCGATCATCCATTGCGAGGCGTGCGGCGCGGTCCCCGTACCCAAGGACCAGTTGCCCGTGGTCCTTCCCGAGGACGTCGGTTTCGACATCCCCGGCAATCCGCTCGATCGCCATCCAAGCTGGAAGCATGTCGATTGCCCGAGCTGCGGCACGCCCGCCCGGCGCGAGACCGACACGCTCGACACCTTCGTCGATTCCTCCTGGTATTTCATCCGCTTCGCCAGCCAGCCCGAGGACAGGCCGTTCGACAAGGCGGTCGCGGGCAGCTGGCTGCCGGTGGGGCAATATATCGGCGGCGTCGAGCACGCGATCCTTCATCTGCTCTACGCGCGCTTCTGGACCCGAGCGCTCGAGCGAATCGGCAGGATCGGGGTCAAGGAGCCGTTCACCGGGCTGTTCACCCAGGGCATGGTCACCCACGAGACCTACAAGGCGCCCGATGGGCGGTGGCTGAGCCCCGAGGAGGTTTCCGGCGGCACGATCATCGCGACCGGCGAGCCGGTCACGCTCGGCCGCATCGAGAAGATGTCCAAGTCCAAGAAGAACGTCGTCGATCCGGGCCCCATCGTCGATCAATATGGCGCCGATGCCGTGCGCTGGTTCATGCTGTCGGACAGCCCGCCCGAGCGCGACCTCGAATGGACCGAGAGCGGAATTGAGGGCTGCTGGCGCTTCGTCAACCGCTTGTGGCGGATCACCGACGCGTCGGAGCCCGGCTCCGGCGAGGACAAGGAGTTGGACCGCAAGCTCCACAAGGCGATCGCCGGAATCGCCGCCGATATCGAGGCGTTGGGCTTCAACCGCGCGGTCGCCAAGGTCCATGAGCTCGCCAACGCGATCGAGAAGGCGCCCTGCTCGGCCAGCCGCACCGTGGCGGCGCGCACGCTGGTGCGGCTGATCGCGCCGATGGTGCCCCACCTCGCCGAACAAGCCTGGGCACGGCTCGGCGAGAGCGGGCTGGTTGCCGACGCGGCCTGGCCGGTACATGATCCCGCCCTGCTGATCGACGACGAGGTGACGATCGCGGTGCAGGTCAACGGCAAGCTGCGCGACACGCTGACGGCTCCCAAAGGCGCGAGCAAGGATGCCCTCGAAGCGATGGCGCTCCAATCGGACAAGATCGGCAAATTGCTCGAAGGCGCCACGCCGAGGAAGGTCATCGTCGTACCTGACCGGCTGGTCAACATCGTCGCATGAAGCGGGCGCTCGCCATCCTCGCACCGGCCGCGCTGCTGGCCGTGTTGCCGGGCTGCGGGCTGCGGCCGCTCTATGGCAGTGGCGGCTCCGGGCCGGTGGCTGGCACGCTCAGTTCGATAGAGGTCGGGCCGATCGAGGGTCAGCGCGGCTGGCTCGTCCGCAATGCGCTCAACGACCGGCTCCACCGCCAGGCGAGCGGCAACGCCCGCTTCCGGCTGGAGGTCGAGCTCGACGACGACATCATCGGCTTCGGTGTCCGTCAGGATAACGCGATCACCCGCGAACGGCGCACGCTGCGTGCGCGCTACCGGCTGATCGACATCAGCACCGGCGCCGTGCTGCTCGACCAGACCGCCTCGGCCGATGCCGGCATCGACGTCGCCGGCTCCGAATATGCCACCGCCGCCGCCGAGCAGACCGCGCTGGAGCGGCTGACCGAGACGCTCGCCGACCAGATCGTGGCGAGGGTTGCGACCTATGCGGGTCGCAGTACCGCACGATGACCGTCTGAGATGAAGGCCGACGCCGCCTCCATCGCGCGCGCGCTAGACCGGCCCGATTCCGCCATTCGCCTGATCCTGCTCTACGGACCCGATGAATCGGGTTCCCGGGCCTTGGCGGCGCGGATCGACAAGGCGATGGGCGCGGGGGCCGAGCGGGTCGATCTCTCTTCGGGCCAGCTCAGGACCGACCCAGCGCTGCTCGCCGACGAAGCCGCTTCGATCTCGTTGTTCGGCGGCGCGCGGCATATCCGCGTCGACCCGGCGGCGGACGACGTCGTCGAGGCGGTCGAGGCGCTGATGGAGGCGCCCTCGGCGGGCAATCCGGTGGTGCTGGTCGCGGGCAACCTGCGCAAGGACGCCAAGCTGGTGAAGCTCGCCCTCGCCTCCTCCGCCGCGCTCGCCTTCGCCTCCTATCCGCCCGAAGGCCGTCAGGCCGAACAGGTCGCGGTCGAGATTGCGCGCGAGCACGGGCTGCGGCTCGAACCTCGTGCCGCGCAGGCGCTGGTCGCCGCGACCAACGCCGATCGCGCATTGATGGCACGCGAGATCGAGAAGCTCGCCCTCTATCTCGACGCCTCCCCCGAGGACGTGAAACCGGCCGACGCTGCTGCTCTCGCCGCAATCGGCGCCGCCAACGACGAAAGCGATTTGAACGCGCTCGTCGACGCGGTGATGGGCGGCCGCCCCGAGCTGGCCGCTTCGGAACTGACCCTGATCGGCGCGGCCGAGGCGATCGGCGTTGTTCGCGCGCTGCTCCGCCGCCTCGCCCAGATCGCCCCCTTGCGCGCCGAGGTCGCCGCCGGCCAGAGCATCGATGCGGTGATGGCCAGCGCCGGCAAGGCGATTTTCTGGAAGGATCAGAAAGTGATAGCCGGGCTTCTTCAACGCTGGACCCCCGGCCGCATCGCCACCGCCACTACCCGCCTGGCGGCGTTGGAGCGCGCCTATAAACGCTCAGGAACGGCCGGCATGGTATTGATCGGCGAGGAAATTCTTACGATCGCCCGGGCGGCGGCGCGCAAATAGACCTCCCCCTCCAAAGGGGGGACTCAAATCGGCTCGCCGCTCAGCCGCTGGCAGACCAGGTCGAGCTGGTCGAGCGTCGAATAGCTGATCGAGATCCGCCCACCTTTCTCGCCATGCTCGATCACCACCTTGAGCCCCAGAATATCGCCGAGCTGGCGCTCGAGCGCACCGACGTCGGCGTCGATCGGGCCGGGCGGCGACGCGGCGGGCCTCGCCGCCTTGGCGCCGGTCTTGCCCGCGCGCGCCAGCTTCTCGGTCTCGCGGACCGACAGATCGCGGCGCACCACCTCGGCGGCGAGCGCCTCCGCATTGGGCGCGGTGATCAACGCACGCGCATGGCCCATCGACAGCCGGCCGTCGGCCACCATGTCGCGCACCGGCTTTGGCAGGTCGAGCAGCCGCAGCAGATTGGCGACATGGCTGCGCGATTTGCTGACGAGCTTGCCGACGCTTTCCTGACTATGCCCAAAATCCAATGTAAGTTTTTGATAAGCCTCGGCTTCTTCGATGGCGTTGAGATCCTGTCTCTGGATGTTCTCAACGATTGCGAGCTCGAGCGTCTCGGCATCTGAAAGTTCGCATATGATCACAGGAATGTCGTGCAATCGTGCGCGCTGGGCCGCGCGCCAGCGGCGCTCGCCCGCGACGATCTGATAAGCGCTGTTATTGGGGCTCGGTCGCACGACGATCGGCTGGATCAGCCCTCGCGCGGCGATCGACGCGGCGAGCTCGTCGAGGGCGGCGTCGTCGAAATGGCGGCGGGGCTGTTTGGGATTGGGTTCGATATGGCCGATGGACATCGTCTGGATGCCCGGTGAGCGTGGAGCGCCCGGCGCGATCGGCTGCTCGATAGCGGTTTCGCCCATAAGGGCGGAGAGGCCGCGGCCCAGGCCACGGCGGGGCGTGTCGGCGCTCATGCCGCCTGCGCCGTCTTGGTGAGGCGGCTGATGCATTCGCGGGCGAGCGCGATATAGGCTTCCGAGCCTGCGCAGCGATGGTCGTAGATCAACGCCGGCACACCATGGCTCGGCGCCTCCGACAGGCGCACGTTGCGGGGGATCACCGTATCGAACACCACATTCCCCAACACCGCGCGGACATCCTCCGCGACTTGTTCCGAGAGCCGGTTGCGCCGGTCATACATGGTCAGCGCCACGCCCAGGATCGAAAGCTGCGGATTGAACCGCGCCCGCACGCGCTCGATCGTGGTAAGCAGCTGGCTGAGCCCTTCGAGCGCGAAGAATTCACACTGGAGCGGCACCAGCATCATGTTCGCCGCGACCAGCGCGTTGACCGTGAGCAGGCCGAGCGAGGGCGGGCAATCAATCAGGCAGACGTCCCAGCGCTGCTCCTCCTGCGCAAGCGCGTTGTGAAGCCGATGGGTCCGCCGTTCGACCTCGATCAGCTCGATCTCCGAGCCCGACAGATCGACCGTCGCGGGGATGATGTCGAGCCGCGGCACCTTGGTCGGGATTACCGCTTCTGCGAGGGTGCAGTCCTCGCGGAGCAGCTCATAGCTGGATTTGGCGCGCTGCGCCTGATCGATGCCGATCCCGGTCGAGGCGTTGCCCTGCGGATCGAAATCGACCAGCAGCACCCGCCATCCCGTCGCCGCAAGCGCGGTGGCGAGGTTGATCGCGGTGGTCGTCTTGCCCACCCCGCCCTTCTGATTCGCGATCGCGATGCGGATCATCGGCGTTCCCCTTGCGCTTTGCCCTTCGGCTGAACCTGTGTCGCGGCGATGATCGCCGCCTCGGGATCGGTCAGGCTCGGCACGACCCGGAACGCACCCTGCCACGAACGCGTGACGGCTTCCAGTTCGGAAGCGGCGCTGCGGCCCTTGGGCAGGAGCCACTGCGTCCCCGGATGGGAAAAGCGATGGGCGAGGGGAAGCAGCCGGTCGAGCGGCGCGAAGGCGCGTGCGCTGATCACGTCATGCGGGCTCGTGTCGAGCATCTCGAGCCGCTTCCCCGCGATGGTGACACGACCGGCGAGCCCGAGTTGTTCGGCTACCGCAGCGAGAAAGTCGATCCGCTTGCGCCGCGATTCGACCAGCGTCACTTCCACGGCCGGGCACATCAGTGCGACCACGATGGCGGGAAAACCCGCGCCCGAGCCCAGGTCGATCCAGCTCCTGGTTCGGGGACGTGCGAGCGGCACGAGCTGCGCCGAATCGGCGATGTGCCTGGTCCAGATGGTGTCCGCCGTCGAAGCGGCAATGAGATTCTGGCGCGGCATCTCTTCGCGGATCATCTTCACGAAGACTTCCAGCTTCGCCATTGTTTCACGTGGAACATGCGCGGCCACCCAGCCGCGCGCCTCGTCTTCGGTCACGCGGCGTTCCGCCGGGCGTGAACCATGATCGCCGCAAGCGCTGCCGGGGTGATCCCCCGGATCCGTCCGGCCGCCGCGAGATCGGCCGGCCGCGCCCCGTTCAGCCGCTCGACCATCTCATTCGACAGGCCGCCGATCGAACGATAATCGACGATCGCGTCGAGCGGTACGCGCTCGTCGGCCCGCAGACGAGCGATCTCCAGATCCTGCCGTGCGAGATAGGGAGCATAGCGGCAATCCTGGATCACCTCGGCGAGTATATTCGGAGCGATCGCCGCCAATCCGGGATCGAGAGCAAGGAGGTGATCCGCTGCGACCTCGCCATAGCGGAGCCACTCGGCCAGCGAGCGTTTCGAATGATCGGCGGCGACCGGCGCGCCGCTCGCCATCATCTCCGCCGCCGTTGCCACCCCCCTTTCCAGCGCGCTCCGGGCCGAGGCCCGTGCCGCCTCCCGATCGAGATGCGCCGCCCGGCGCTCGGCCGATACCACGCCATGACCATCGGCCCAGCCAGTCAGCCGGGTTCCGGCATTGTCGGCGCGCAGCCGCAACCGATACTCGGCGCGCGCAGTCAGCATGCGATAGGGCTCTGACACGCCTTGAAGGGTGAGGTCGTCGAGCATGACGCCGATATAGCTGGTTGCGCGATCGAACAATATCGCGTCGTTGCCCCCCGCATGGGCGGCCGCATTCATCCCCGCCGCGAGCCCCTGCGCCGCCGCTTCCTCATAGCCGGTCGTCCCGTTGATCTGCCCGGCACAGAACAACCCCGGCATCGCGCGCAGCGCAAGCCCGGCCGTCAGCGCGCGGGGATCGATATAATCATATTCGACCGCATAGCCCGGCTGGACGATCTCGACTCCTTCGAGACCCTTGACCGTCCGCAGCATGGCGAGCTGGACATCGGCTGGCAGCGACGTCGAGACCCCGTTGGGGTAGACGAGATGATCGTCCAGGCCCTCGGGTTCGAGGAAGATCTGATGCCCGTCGCGATCGCCGAAGCGGTGGACCTTATCCTCGATCGACGGGCAGTAGCGAGGGCCGACCCCTTGGATCACTCCGGAGAAGAGCGGCGAACGATCGAGGCCGCCGCGGATCACGTCATGGGTGGCCTGGTTGGTGCGCGTGATCGCACAGGCGAGCTGCGGGACGGTGCGGCCGGAGCTCATCGCCGAGAAGGTCCATTGTTCGCCGTCCGAAGCCTGGCGGTCGAGATGGGCCCAGTCGATCGTCCGGCCGTCGAGCCGCGGCGGCGTGCCGGTCTTGAGCCGCGCGATCGGAAGCCGGAGCGCGCGAAGCTGTTCGGCGAGCCCGACCGCCGCCGCCTCGCCGACACGGCCGCCGTCGCGGCAATTCATGCCGAAGTGGAGCTTGGCATTGAGGAAGGTGCCGGTCGCAAGAATGACGGCTTTCGCCCCGAGTTCGCGGCCATCGGCGAGGGCCAGCCCCGTTGCCGCACGGGAAACCTCGTCGATGATCAGCCGCTCGGCCGATCCCTCGACGATCTCCAGCATGGGCAGAGCGGCGAGCAGCTCGTGAATCGCGGCTTTGTAGAGCTTGCGGTCGGCCTGCACGCGCGGGCCCTGCACCGCTGCGCCCTTGCTGCTGTTGAGCATTCGATAATGTATGGCGGCACGATCGGCGGCGCGCGCGATCAGCCCGTCGCAGGCGTCGACCTCGCGGACGAGATGGCCCTTCCCCAGACCGCCGATCGCGGGATTGCACGACATCGCTCCGATCATGTCGCGCCGCATCGAGACCAGCGCCACCCGCGCGCCCATCCGCGCGGCCGCGGCCGCCGCCTCGCACCCGGCATGGCCGCCCCCGACCACGATCACATCATAGCTATCCGCCATTCCGGGCGCGCTATCGGACGCGGCGATTCGAGTCAAAATTGTTCCACGTGGAACAAGCCTATTTACCGATGCAAAAGCGGCCGAACAGTCCATCGAGCATCTTCTCGGTCCCCGCCCGGCCGGTGAGCCGGTCGAGCGCCGCCCGCGCCAGCCGGAGCGCTTCGGCGATCAGCAGCGGGTCGCGCTCGGCTTCCGCCAGATGCAACGCTTCCGTGATCTGCTCGAGGGCTTCGCGTTGGCGTGCCGACAGCGCCGCCTCGCCTTCCCCCGGCAGCAGGGTCGCCGCCCTTGCGAGCAGGCGTTCGACCAAAGCGTCCATGCCCTCCCCCGTCCGTGCGGACAGCAGCAGGTCGTAGCGCGCCCGATCGTGCGAGCGTCGATCGGCCTGGGCACCCAGCCGGATCGCCCCCGCCGGAGCCGCGCCGGGATCGCCAAGCCACAGCACTAGGTCGGCCGCTCCCATCGCCTGCGAGGCCCGCTCGATGCCGATCGCCTCGACGGCATCACCGCCGCCGGCATGGAGCCCGGCCGTGTCGGTGATCAGGAAGGGGATGCCGCCGATCGCCACCGGAACCTCGATCAGATCGCGCGTGGTGCCGGCGATCGGCGTCACGATGGCTGCCTCACGACCAGCTAGAGCATTGAGAAGCGTAGATTTTCCGGCATTCGGCGGACCCGCCAGCACGACCCTGACACCATCCCGCAGCCGTTCGACCGGCGCACGGCTGCGCCACCGGCCGACATCAGCGCCAAGCCGCGCCAATTCGGCTGCGAAGCCGGGGCCGAGCGGTGCCACATCCTCCTCGTCGGCAAAGTCGAGCCGGGCCTCCAGCCGCGCCGACAGGGCGAGCACGGTTTCCTGCCATCCCTCGATCGCCCGGCTCAGCGCCCCGCCCGCCAGCAGCATCGCGTTGCGGCGCTGCGCCTCGGTTTCGGCAGCGAGCAGGTCGGCGAGCGCCTCGGCCTCATTCAGATCGATCCGTCCGGTCTCGAAGGCGCGGCGGGTGAACTCTCCGGGCGCCGCGGGGCGCAGACCCGGCACGCGTCCCAGGGCGCCCAGCACCGCCGCAGTCACCGCGCGGCCGCCATGGAGATGAAGCTCGGCCATGTCCTCGCCGGTGGCGCTGCCCGGCCCCGGCAGCCACAGCAGCAAGGCGCGGTCGAGCCGGGCGCCGCTGTCGGGATCGATCAGGCTGCGGAGCGTGGCTCGGCGGGGGGCCGGGCGCCTGCCGGACGTCAGCCGGTCGAGCGCCCCTCCCGCCTCGTCCCCACAGATACGGACCCCCGCCACACCGGCGGGCGGGGCGCCGCTCGACAGGGCAAAGATCGTCGCGGGGCCGGCTAAAGCCTCGGCCGGGCGGCTATTTTTCGCCGCCGCCCGCACGGCTCATCTGATCGATCATGGTGCGCCAGATATTCATCCCGGCCTCACCCATCGGCATCCAGTTGCGCATCATCGACTCGACCGCATCGGGCGTGATCCCCTCGTCGATCATCTTCTTCATCTTGTCGGTATAGGCTTCATGGACGCTCGTCATGTCGGGCAGCCCCATGAAGCGGCGCGCCTCTTCGGGCGTGCAATCGACATCGACCGTGACCTTCATGCGTGCGCCTCCGGAGAGATTGAAACGTCTGGCTCCATCGCTAAGGTCTCGGCAGGCACGCGTCCATGACAAAAGCAATTCTTCACGCGCCGATCGGACCCGTCCTGCTCGACTGCGACGGCAGCACCCTGCGGTCGATCCGGATACTGGCGACCGGGCAGGAGGTGCCCGAGGGCTATGGCGCTGCGGCCGCGGGATCGCCCGCCGCCGACGCCGCCCGCCAGATCCGTGCTTATTTCGACGAAGGATTCACTGATTTCGATCTGCCGCTCATGCCGGCGGCGAGCCCGCGCGGCGAGGTGCTGCGCGCCGCGATCGCCGCCATTCCGCCAGGCGAGACGCTGAGCTATGGCGCGCTCGCGCGGATGGTCCAGTCGGGGCCGCGGGCGATCGGACAGGCCTGCGCGCGCAATCTCTTCCCGATCGTCATTCCCTGTCATCGGGTGGTAGGCAACGGCGGCGCGATAGGCCATTATTCCGGCGCCAACGGAATCATCACCAAGAGATGGTTGATCGACCATGAGAGACGAGGAGGGCTTCTGTGAAAAGCTACACCGAAATCAACACGTTGAAGGGCGACGATGAGTTTCTCGCCTATACGTCGCAGCCCGTCTCGCAGCCCAAGGCGGCGATCATCGTGATCCAAGAGATCTTCGGGGTCAACGAAGGCATCCGCGCCAAGTGTGACGAGTGGGCGAAGCTCGGCTATCTGGCCATCGCGCCCGATCTGTTCTGGCGGATCCGCCCCGGCATCGAGCTCGACCCCGATGTGCCCGAGCAGCTGCAGGAGGCGTTCGGTCTTTTCGGCAGCTTCGACCAGCAGCTCGGCATCGAGGATATCGAGGCGACGATCCATGAGGCGCGCAAGATGGTCGGGGGCAAGGTCGGCGCGGTCGGCTACTGCCTCGGCGGCCGGCTGGCCTATATGACCGCGGCGCGCACGGACATCAATGCGAGCGTCGGCTATTATGGCGTCGGCATCGACGAGCTGCTCAACGAGGCCCATGCGATCGCCCATCCGCTGATGCTCCACATCGCCGGCGCCGACGGCTTCGTCAGCCCGGAAGAGCAGAAGCGGGTCCATGACGGGCTCGACAATCATCCCAAGGTGACGATCTTCGACTATCCCGGCCTCGACCATGGCTTTGCCGCCCAGATGGGATCGCGCCGCAATGAGGACGGCGCGAGGCTTGCCGACGGC